>JANOEF010000728.1:0-5653 GCA_031413075.1 Acidobacteriota bacterium
TCGGTCAAACTGTAAAAAAGCGGTTTTTTGCCTACTCTGTCCCTGGCCATAAAGAGGCTTTCGTCCTTTTTATTCCAAATCGCAAAGGCGAACATTCCGCGCAAATGGTCAACACAGTTTTCACCGAACTCTTCAAAAGCATGGAGGATGGTTTCGGTATCGGAATGGGTTTTGAAAATGTAACCCCGGTTTTCCAAATCTAAACGAAGTTCCTGAAAATTATAGATCTCACCGTTGAAGACAATAAAGATTGAATCGTCATAGTTAAAAATCGGCTGTTGGCCGCCTTTCAGATCAATGATCGAGAGTCGCCGCATCCCGAGTGCGGCTCGCCCCTTGACGGTCATCCCCTGTTCATCCGGACCGCGATGAGTGATTATTTTGCACATCGCATCCAGACGTAATTCTAAGTCCGCACCCGATTCTTTTTCTTTTGAGATAAATCCAGCTATTCCACACATAATCAACTATTTAGAGTTTATAATCCCCACCACATATCCGCCAATATCTATGATATATTTTGGCTCCGTCTATCAGATACCCATAATCACGCCAACCTGTCCAATGCACCAAAACCGCCAGCCTGATATTATTTTTGTTCAGAATTTTGACCGGAAAATCATTCGCTTTTAACAATTCTTGGGCATCTTTAATCAACTTCCTTTTGAGAGATCTTTGTTCGCTGATTTGATACTGTTGATCCCATTGATACGACAACCCCTCGGGAATCGGTAACGGACATGGCTCGTGACCGGGGTAAGCTTGCCAGGGAACAGCTGTCACAGTTTTTGGAAAATAGTTGAGCAGTTTGACATATAATTTATGTCCCAAACACATTTCAATCGGAGTGGCTAAAATGGCTGCGATAAATTCGCTGTCAAAAAACGGCAAATGAAATTCTATCCGATGTAAATCAATGTTTTCAAAATGGTTAGCTAGTTTTCGATGTTGATCGTTAAGCAGTAAAAACAAATAAAATTTCCGCGCCGGATCCTTAGTTTTTATTTCGTCCAATTCTTCTTTGATGCCCTCGGTAACGATCTTTGTTAACTTCCAATTAACTTTAGGATTCAACAATTTAGGAGAAATGTAAATACTTTCCCTTTTAAAAAATTCGTCTATTACTTCGTCAATTTTATTTTCCCGCATCAATTGCACAATTTTCGAACTGAGATGAACATGACCGAGCGCCACGCTTCCGCCTTCGCCGCTCCAAACCAGGCCGGGCCGTTCCGGTGGAAAAGTGTTTCGATGGGGGGATTTTTGCCATGCCTGCGCCATTTTTGCCGAATAATCTGGAACATGATCGCCCGATTCTTTCGGCACTTCGGTATGAATCGTGCTCGCCTGTTGCGCAAAATTTCGGCCAAACATCTGATCCTGAGTATTTGGTCGGGCAAAATTAAAAGTGTGAACTTGCGTGTTACCATTACTCAGCAAACCAACAATACAACGCGAATCGAGTCCACCGCTCAAATAGGCAACCGTCGCGCTATCTTTTCCAACTCTTAGTTTGATAGCGGTTTCAAAAGATTGGTAAATATTCTTTATCAGCTGTTCTTCCGGTTCATTTGAAATTTCGATTTCGTCCCAACGCCAATATTTTGAGCGTAAAACACTTTTGTTATTGATTTGGACTATTTCGCCCGGTTTGAGCAAAAAAATGTTTTCGTATGGCGTTCTATCACCCAAAGGATAGCCAAAAGCAGCAATTTCCGTCACCGCCCGAACATTCATCTTTTTTGGAATTTCCTTCAATTTTTCGAGAATGCCGAGGGCGGTCGCAAAAATCACAAAATTATCATCCAACCAAAAATAAAGCGGTCGAATCCCGAGCTTATCAGTCACCAAAGTCAGGGTCGCTGACTGATAATCGGCCAAACAAAAAGCCCCTCGCGCTCTGGTCATTGCGTCAAAATTTCCATTGGCTAAACTTTGCCGAATGTGAAGGGTATCTTTTTCCCTGCTATCTGAAATTAATGGCTCACCCGCTAACAAACAAGCCCCTTTGGCATCTGAAAAAGAGCCCTTTTCGATGAAAGTCCCGACTTCAATTTTGACAAAAAATGTCCGGGAATCTTCGAAAACACTAATCTCACCGGACACGTTGGAGGAAATCAATCCTTTTAACGAATCACACACCGAGGGAGGGATTCTTTGACTTTCATTTCGGCAATATATACCAGCGAAGATTGACATATTTTCTCAATTATCTGAAGGTGGTTGATTATTTTACCCCGTCCATAACTCCTCCTGATTTATGAATTCCCAAAAACTTGGCAACACCTGCTAACTTTGTGCAAATAAACTCTTTTTCATCCTTATCAAGCAGTCCCATAAAATAAATGCCGCCAACATAAAAACTACCGAAAATCAATCCGGTTAACCCCAAAGTCAAAATCCCTCCAAGGGTTTCGAGCATAGTTTCCTGAAGTCCGGAAAAAATCAAATCACCAATTTGGCGCCCCCAATCCGGAGTAAATTGTTTGATCTGATGATACAAATAATAAGTGGGAACACCCGCCACGAGTGAGATCAGCCCGATTTTTGCGACGTTTTTGAGCAGATAGAGATCAGAAAATTTTAATTCAACTGTTTGCCAGATTTTAATAGTTGAAGCAAGCCGATCTATCAAAGCGGTCACTACCACAATCATCGCCATCCCCCATAGATCAAAATGCCGGATGCCGTAATAAAGGGTAAAAATAAGCGCGATGACAATCAATATTCTCACTTTTAGAATGTATTTACCGATGGATTCATAGGCCCGGGTAATCGGGTCGGCAATAAACACTGCAAACGGCAGAAGCGTTAAATTGAGTACAAAAATCGGAACACTCTCCGCAAATTTAGTTGTAAAAAGTGTTGTAATCAAGGTGTATGCGGTAATTATCAAAAAAACAAAAGTCGGGAAATAGACTAAAGCTAATTTTTCGGTCGCCCGCGCCGTAAACTCAATCATTTCTCGTTTATTATCTTCGGCTTGAAGTTGGCTCATCCGCGGAATCATCACGGAAGAAACTGATTCCTGCAATAGATAAAGTAACGGAAGTTCAAAACAGCCGACCCGGTAAATTGCCATTTCCTCGGCTGAAAAACCATGCCCGACGAACCAATTATGAATCTCTGCCTGAAGAGTCCACAAAACACTCATCAAACCAAACGGCAAAGCATATTTTAATTGTTCGGCAAATATTTTTTTGTCAAATGAGTGCCAAAAACCTTTGAAACGATAGTTGAGATAACCCAGCAATACTATGGTCTGCAGAACTGCCTGAACGGTTGCGGCGTTGAGAATAGCTCCAACAGTCCCATAAAAATAAACGGCCGAAATCATAAAAACTGCCTTAGTAAATTGGGCGGCGATGATAAAGATGGTCGCCAGGCGTGTCTCTTGATTTGCTACCGCCACCAACTCTAAAAAAGTAGAAAAAACCCACAACCAGATGACAAGCCCAATTTGCGGGGCAAACCGGGTCATCTCGGAATCCTTGAAAATATCGAAAAGGACTTTTGGATAAAGATTAAGTAAAAGACAGGCAATTCCGCCGATTATGAAATTGAAAATGAGAATATTAAAAATGTAAAACCGGCGTTTTTCAGGTTCGCGTGAAAGATAGTAATAGGCACTCATACTAACTCCCAACGGAATAATACTGCTGACCGTTCCAACGACCAAAAAAACCTGGTTATAAATGCCGATGTCCGCTTTACTGAGGGTGCGGAAAATAAGAATCGGAACCAGGAAATTCAACCCAAAGCCAACCAGTTTGGCAAATAAGAGCCAAACGCTTTGGACTTTGAGCGATGTTTTAATTTCTCCTGTTTCGGTTTTATCCATTATCTTTCAGCAATCTTGATTCTGGCTTGAATCATTTTTTTAAGTGGGTTATCAAAGCGGGATTCGGCAATATTTCGCGCATAAAAAAACCCGGCCAGCAATAAAATATCCTTTTCTGCCCTGAAGGAATTTGGTTGGTTTCGTTGCAAAAATGCTTTTATTTTTTTCAAACATCCTTTCAACGCGCTTTTGTATAAATAAGCCGGAACTCCAAAAATCTTTTTCCCGGTGTAAGGCTGATATTTTTTTTCAACCAATTCCCAGGACATTCCCGCTCCGATATGCCATTGACGAAAATAGTTTTTAGTCAAGCGATGGGATGGCACGTAATGAAAAACAATCAATTTAGGTGAATAAATTCCTTTTTTTCCGGCCTCTAAGAGCCAATTGAACATGACATCATCTTCACAACTGATAAAATTCCGTTTTTTTACCCCGAGCTCCTCGGAATAAAGTCCGATCTCCTTAAAGATTTCTGCCTTAAAAACTGCATGACCGCCCGTGACAATTGGCGTGTCCCTGGCATATTGCCATTCTACTTCGCCATAATCGCGCCAACAAATGCCGACATCTTTAATTTCCAAAACCCATTGAGGCGGTTCAGTTTCCCACAACGGCAAAACTTTACCGCCAATAAAATCAATTTCCCCGGCACGCTCACGGAATATTTTTTCAACCTCGACTATCCAATCAGAACTAATCTGGATGTCATCGTCAATCATTGAAATGAGATTACCCTGAGCCTGTCTTATACCGGCATTAACGGCTGCTGAACGACCCTGTTGAGCCTCGAAAAGGTATTCAAGCCTACCTTTTGACCATTTTTTTTGATGTTCTCTGACAATCTCTGGTGTTTCATCGGTTGAATTATTGTTGACTACCAATACTTCTAACTCTAAATCAAGCGGGAGTTGAGAGTCCGCGACACTCTGCAGAGTGTGCGAAAGCAATTTTGCTCGATTATAAGTCGGAATGATGATAGTTAATTTCATATTTCTTAGGATGAAATGTTTAGAAAAAGTTAAGCGCAGTAAAAGCCGTGATAATGGTCGGGGTAAATTTCTCTAATTGTCGGCGAGCGGTTTCTTTTGGACTTAATTTCAAAGACTGCCAAATAATCTGACGATTCATTTTCCAGGTTTGGCTTTCTATCGGTTCCGGTTTTCGGAACATTAGTCGCCAAATACCAAAAGTGTAAGACATAAAATCAGTCAGTTCGATAAATTTGGTGTTGAGCCAGCCAAACTCGCCATAACAGAAAACGTATTTACAAAGGGTACTTTTTTCAACCCTCCACATTTGCGGTAATTGACGCGCACTTCGGTTCATTTTGTGGATGATTCTGGATTTGGCAGAATACCAGACTTCGTAATCGTTTTCCCACATCAAATAACACCAGTGCATGGCTTCGGCAAACATAAAATAATCTTCGGGTATGAGACCGGCTTTATTAATGGCCTCGCGCCGGACAATCAGATAGGCACCGACTAACCACTCAACCGGGCCTTCACCTTCGTAATCATAAAACTCCCCCAATAGATTTTTACTTCTCCATTCGGCGGAAAAAAGACGATAAAGTCCCATTCCATTAATAAAATTTCGCCAAGGGTAAGGAAAATGTTCACAAATAACCTGAACATTTCCGTTTCCGTCGTGAAGTTGACCGCCAAGTATTCCGATTTTCGGATTCGACTCGGCAATAGCGAAAAGTTTTACTAATTCCGACACCTCGGAAACCGTATCAGGATTAAGTAAAAGGACATAATCCGACTTGGTTTGTTCAATAATTTGATTATTTCCGGCGGCAAATCC
>JANOEF010000729.1:0-3586 GCA_031413075.1 Acidobacteriota bacterium
CCGCCGTAAGTGATTTCCATCAAGTGGAAAAATTCGTTATTTTCGTCGTGTCCGTTATACAACATATACGGCGAAGTTCCGTATCCGGCGGCAGTCGAAAGTTCCGGCGCACCTTTGCCTAACGCACCGCCAAGCACGTCAAACAAACGAGTTAAAGCGTGTGTCCGACAACCAAGCGCGGCTGGAAATTCGGGATTGAGCAAAGATTTTTCGGGAATGGTAACGTGCAAAAGTGGATAAAATCCATCATTGAACAAAATTTGCGGATCGAAAACCATAATCAGATAAACGCCGATGAACATTTTGAACATCTCTTCGTTGAGATAAAAGTTAATCGGTCCCGGCGCTTGCGGGTCTGTGCCGGTCCAATCAAAATAGGCTTCGTGACCTTTACGATAGATGGTCAGCTTCATTTTGTATGGACCATTTCCTCGCCCATCATCGTCAATGTAGTCTTCAAATTCGAGCGGTTCTTCGGGCAGACACATCACAATCAGCTGTTTCATCGCTTCGTGAGTCCGGTCAAGCAGCATCTCTAAACCTTTGATATATTCGTCCTTGCCGAATCTGTCGCACATTTCTTTGACTCGTTTATCGGCCATCCGACACGCTGCCACAATCGCCATCAGGTCAAAATAATTCATGGTCGGAACACGCGAATTTGCCAAAATTGTGTCGAGCAAATCTTCGTTCAAAACGCCGCCGGCAAACAATTTAACCGGTGGAATCCGTGTCCCTTCACCGAAAATTGTATCAGCATCAGTCGGCAAACTGCCCGAAACTGGTCCGCCCATATCAACCGTATGCCCGAATTGTGAACCCCATCCAACTAATTCGCCCTGGTAGAAAATTGGTAATAAAACCATCCAGTCGTTGATGTGCGAAATCGCGCCACCGCACGAATACGGATCGCTGACGAGAAAAATATCGCCTTCGTTGACTCCGCGTTTCCAATTCGCCAAAAAGCCGTTGATATACGAGCCGAATTGCCCCACCACCATCCGTCCATCCGGGTGGCAAATCATCGGAAAACCATCGTGTTGCTCTCGAATGACGGGCGACATCGCCGATCGAAACAATACAGTATCCATCTCCTCGCGTGCGTTGCGAAGGGCGTTTTCTAAAATATCCAGCGTAATTTTATCCATATTTTGACCTCGAATTTGATGAAATTGTCATAAGTCTATAACAATTCAAAGATAAATATCAAATCTTTTGAGAGTTTTTCAAAATAAAATAATCAGAGTTAATCTGGGTTGATCTGTGATTCAATAAAATAATTCTGCTCCGTGCTAAGCAGGTCAGCAAAAGTTTTATGACAGATTGAAAATCAAGAAAAATTTGCAAATAGTTGAGTAACTTTGGTTTTAGGGTTTTCTTCATTGTCCATTGTCCGTTGTTAATTGTGCATTGGTGCTTAGTTCTTTCAGAAAATACTGCAATCCGAAATTTAATTGTTATTCCAGGTCCTTTCGATGTTTCAATAAATAATAAATTGCCACCAATAATGTCACAAACATCAAACCCGAAGCGGTCCAAAAGGTTCTTTGGAGCGTCGAATCGTCCACTTTACTGAAAGCATTATTAAGCAAAACTCCGCATAATAGCGGGCCGATGACACGCGCCAGACTTGCCGCCGATTGCATGATCCCCAAAACTTTTCCTTGCTCAAATTCAGTGGCATTTTTTGAGGCCAAACTGGTCATTGAGGGCGAAGCCATAGAATTTCCCAGCGAAAAACAAGCGGTTCCAATCAATAGTGCTACTAATCCGCCGGAATCTTTGGAAATAAACGGGACTACGATAAAACTCAGCACTAACATAAAACAGCCGAAAATAACGAGTTTTGCTTCACCAAAGGTTTTCGCCAATCTGCCAAACAATCCGCCTTGCATAATGACCGCAATCAGTCCGACATAGCCCAATAAATAGCCCGTTTCAGCCACATCGTAACCAAATTTGGTCATTGTGTAGTAGGCAAAAGCCGTCGTCATCATCGAAAATGCGGTGACCAGTAAAAAATATTCAGTGGTTATAATTGTAAAACGTGAATCTTTAAATGCTTCAAACAATTCGGCCAAACGGCTTTTCTTGGCGGGTGCGTTTTCGTCAAATTTGCGCGATTCGGGCAGCACAAAATAGAGCAAGATGGCATTGGCAAAACTTAATCCGGCGGCGAATAAAAATGGAACTTCGTGACCATATTTACTCAGGATTCCGGCGATCGCGGGGCCTAAAATAAAGCCTAAACCAAAAGCCATCCCGAACAATCCCATCCCTTTCGCCCGATTTTCCCGGGTGGTCACATCTGCGATGTAGGCCTGGGCGGTTGAGAGGTTTCCGCCGGTAATGCCGCCTAAAATCCGCCCGGCGTAAATCATCCACAAAGCACCCGCAAAACCCATCATCAAATATCCGACACCCGAACCGATAATGCTCAAAAACAGAATCGGGCGGCGACCGTATTTATCTGACAGACTGCCCAAAATCGGGGCAAAAATAAATTGCATCAGTGAATACGAAGCCACTAACAACCCAATATCGAGCGGGGTTGCGTGAAATTCTTCGGCGTAAAACGTCAAAAGCGGAATCACGATTCCAAAGCCGATGAGGTCAATGAAAATCGTTAAAAAGATGATTAAAAGCGGTTTGGTGAAAAACTTTTCGTTAGTATTCGTCTCGGTTTGCATTTGGGTCAAAAGTTACGCGGCGATAAATTTCGGGTAACGGAATTTGTAAATCAACTGAGGTAAATTCAACCATATCACTTCTTTCGGTGAAGTAATAAGTTATCCAACCGCCATTTTCCTGTCGGCGATGAACGCGAACTTCCATTCGATATTGGTCAACCACGACATATTCTTGCAGACTCGGAATTTGCTGATAAGCGAAAACTTTTTCCAAAGAATCAACCCGTTGGGTTGATTTGGAAAGAATTTCGACAATTAAAGTTGGGTTGTTGCGAAAATACGGACTTTCTGGATTTTCTTCGCACGAAACTATAATATCAGGATAATAATAAACCCCTTGTCTAACTCGAACTTTGATGTCATTTGAAAAAGTATCACAAGGAGAATTTCGCAAATGAGTAGCCAGCAAGGTTATCAAATTTGTTGAAATTCTTCCGTGGTTATCGCTCGCACCAGCTATCGCAAAAACCTCGCCTTCAACAAATTCGTGACGAATAGGACTCGATTTTTCACTTTCCAAATAATCTTCAAGGCTGATTTTAGTTTTAAATTTCGGCAATCCCATAAACTCAATTTTAGCAAATAATCTTTTCGTTGTAATATATCTCTTAGACAAAATAACACGTTAACGGAGTTTGCCAAAATAATGCAGTTTCGCCAAAACTTAAAAGCCATAATAATTTTACTGATTGCTATAATTTTTATGTATCAAGAAAAGATTGAAGCCCAAACGAAAAAGCCGAAAGGTAAAAAAACAGTTGTCATTGAAGAAGTTAAACCTGTTCCGCCGGAAGTCGGTTTCACCGTTTCAATGTCAAAACCCTGGACTCATCTGCTTGAAGTTGAAATGCGGATGAAATCTGCGAAAATGCCCGAAAAGACCGACATCACGATGG
>JANOEF010000730.1:0-6605 GCA_031413075.1 Acidobacteriota bacterium
CTTCAGACTGCCAAATTTCATTCGGATTTTCCATTTCATTTACCTCTACTTAGATAGAAAGTTTCCTTGTTAATAAATACAAAACCATTAAAACAAAGAAAATTGAAATCAGAGTTTTCTCAAAATCTTTTTGAGTCTTAACATTCTGATGTTTTTCGATAATATTTTTACTTTCTTCAACATATTGTGATTGAAGTTTTGCGAGTTCTTGTGAATAACCGTTCATCGAAACATTATTTTGATTCTCTTCTAGAGCCGACCATTTAATTCTTAAACCAACTTTGTCAGTATTAAATTTTTCCTCTATAACAACCACTTCGGTGATGTTTTTTCCATCAACTTCAACCGGCGGCCTAATTTGAAATATCCATAGATAAGAACCTGCTAAAGCCAACAAAAATATCAGAAAACTACCAATTAATAGACCAGCACTAAAAAATCTCTCAGATGGTCTAAATGAATAACTACTTGATTGATATGAATCTCTACCATATGTATTTTTCTTATGAATAGAAATACAATCCCCGTGACAAATAGGACATGAAAAAGGAATTCCATAATTCAGCAGGGGCACATATCGGCAAAAGTAATAACAGGTTGGGCATAAAATTGTCGTTTCAAACAGTTTTTTAATGGATTTTGATTTATTTTCAATCTTTTTGAAAGCTGTTTTGGGGAGGGTCTTCTTGAAACCTGGTTCAGGATTTTGTGGCGCGGAGGGTTTCAATATTTCCTTTGAATCAATCTTGATATCAGGAGTTTTTGTTTCAATCGGCCAAGAATTTTCATCCGGAGTTGTTTCAAACGCCTGTTCAATTTTAATTGGCGCGGAAAAAAATGACTGCTTCTCAGGCGGAAGTGCGGCGACGGTTGAGGGCGGGGGTTGCCAGATCTCGGTCTTGGGGGGGTCGGGTCGCGGTGTATCCTGAACAAATAACTGCGAGTTTTTATTATCAAAAATCTTGCTTAAGGTCTGGATAGTTTGAGCCTCCATCCAATTTAGATTCTTTATTCTAACTTTATGTTTTGGTTGTAATTTACCCGCTTTTGCCCAATCTACCAAATCATCTAAACTGGCGGATTGAATCCTATAATTTATTTCAACTTCCCAAATTTTTTCAAATGATCTTAATGAGCTGATGTTCATGATTTTTTTGTCCTGGATTAATAATTAACTACTTTGATACATCTTAAACTTGTCCGAATTTTTGAAAAGTGCATAGCCTAATATCAACGAAAACACTATCGAAAAATAAAATGTAAAGACGCTTCCTAACGCAATGGCCGGAATGTTGCCGAGCCTCGGCAGATTAAATGGTGACAGTAAAATGCTTAAACCAAAACCGATCAGACTGTTGAATATTAATAGTAATAAGCCGAAAAATAAGATTTTCACATAATCAAATCCCAATCTCTTGATGGTATCTAAGCCGATCACCGGATTGAGAACCGAAAACAGATTTCGAGTATAAGCTGCCACGATATAAGCGACAGGAAGGTAAAACAATCCCCATCCTGCAAAGATCAAAGCCAGTACTAAAAACGGCAAGGCCCACCCCCTGAGCGTTTGAAACATACTCCCGGTGAGGGCATTCTGTTCAGTTTTATCGCTACCGATGGTAGATTCGAGTTGCTGTTTTTGGTGTTTTTTAATCATTTCGTTATATTGCTCAAACTGTTTTTCTTCATCTAAAACCGGGAGTGGCTGATTTGGAGTTTGAACTAAATCACCATTTTCATTTTCTTCAACCGATTTCATCCGATGATTAAATTCTTCGTTTCTCTTTTTCAATATTTCTTTGAACATATCTATCTGTTCCGGTCCGTTTTTGGCGCCTTCATAGTTTGGCATTATTTCCGGTGCGACGATCGAAACTACTCCTTTTTTCAATGCTTCTTCATTGTTGATTGAATTAGTGACCAGGAAAAACATGGCAATTATCAATAAGATCAACGGCAAAAAGGCAGAAAGATAAACTCCGAGACTGAGAAAAAAGGGTTGGATTACGTCGTCCCAGATACCAAATTCATCAAAACTGGGCATAAAATTTCGATCTGTTTTATGCTGCAGCATATTTTCAACGGTGTTGGATAGAATTCCAAAGGTCAACATATTTGCCAACATCCCTGACACAATAGCTGCCGAGATGAGCCAACGTCCGCCCAATGATGCCGCGTCCTGCCCGATTGAGAAAAACATAAACAACATTGCTCCAAAAAAAAGACTGACCTTAAATTTGAAGGGATAGACCAAGGCTCTCCCAAAATCTAAAAAGCCGAATCCTTCGGTCAGCGCAATTTCAATTTTTTGAACCGCTTGAAGTTCGTTTTTAACCTCGACAATTGACTCACAAAGCGCTCCGCACATCGGACAATTTTTGAATCCCCCCCCAATGGATTTTGGACATTCGGCACAAAATGTGTTTGAACAGGTAGGGCAAAAATAATGTGCTTCTAAATGTGAGTGTATAATACAGAACCGGATCTGTAAGAGTTGTTCCAAATTATTAATTGAGCTGACTTGATTCTCAAATTCAACAGGATCAGTAATTTGACTTAGATAAGCAGTTGGTGAACCCGGCTCTCTGGCAATCGTAGTGGTGATGACGGGTGGGGTCGCTCCGAGTTCTTTGGCATTAAAAAATCCGTGTAAGAGCGGAACTTTCCCGGCTTCGATCCAACGTAAGTTTCCTCGTCGGACTTTATCCTGCGGCATTAGCGCGCCTTCGGTAATCCATTGGGTTAATTCTTCGAAGCTTGTTTCATAAAGCACTTCATTGACGCTTATTTGCCAAATTTCGTTTTGGTTCACTTCATTCATTATTTTGCTCTATTTATTTGGAAACATTATAGATTTGAGGATTTTTCGGTGGATAGTTTGGTGAGTATTGAGGGACTGTTTCACGTTCTAATGCCTTAGGATGCGCCGCACTCACGGGTCGAATTTGCCCTTCGTAACAAGCCAAAACCAAGGCTTCGACCACTTTCCCGTCATACCGAGTCCCGACAAAACTACCGATCCGGTTGAGAGCCGCTTCCAGATCCATCCCTTTTTGGTATGGGCGATCTGTCGTCATGGCGTCAAATGTATCGGCAACCGAAACAATTTTGGCCTGCAGCGGAATATTATCCCCGTATAAACCCTGTGGATAGCCCTTCCCGTTAATCATTTCATGATGCATATACATACCGGGCAAAAAGTCTTCCATAGCGGGTATTTGGGACATGATCTTGTATCCTTTTTGAGGATGCGTTTTCATGATTTCAAATTCTTCATCCGTCAGTGCCGATGGTTTTTTCAAAATATTGTCGTCAATCGCAATTTTTCCGACATCGTGTAAAAGTGCACTGATTCGCAGTTTTTCCAAATCGGTTTCGTTCATTTGGAGGCGTTGTCCGATGGCAACCGAAAATCTGGCCACTCTTTCCGAATGTCCACGGGTATATTTGTCTTTTCCGTCAATGGCAGCAGCCAAAGCTTTAACCGTTCCGACAAACAACTCACGGTTCTCGGCGGCGGCTTTGGCTAATTTGGCGATGTTCTCTTCTAAACTCTCAGACATCGAATTAAAAGTTATCCCTAATGTGTTTAACTCTTTAATATGCGTCGGCGGGACCCGGGAAGAAAGATTGCCTTCACCGATCTTTTCGGCGGCCGAAACAAGTTTAGAAACCGGTGTCGCCAATAAACGGGCAAATAAACTGCCGATAATCAGAGCAACCACCGCTAAAGCCATACTAATCAGCCAGGTTTGAGCCCGCATATCCCCAACCGAAGCCAGCGCCTTTCGTTCATCCTGCATTGAAATCACCCCAAAACTCATTTCTTTGCTCAGATTGGCCGTTGAATAGGCTCCGATCATCTCAAATGTATTTCCCTCAAATTCGGCTGAAAATGGCACTAATGCTGATTGAATCTGCTGACCTGCCGCTTGCCATTCTTCGACTATTTTTAAGTCATTGAGAGTTTTTTGAGATTTGACAATATTAGAATCAGGATGAAAAATTGCCTTGCCCTGCTCATCAACCACAAAAACTATGGGCAGCCCGGCTTGCCACAATTCCCTTTCACTGCTGGGCTTTGTTTCTGACAAAATTCTGGCAATTTCACGGAACGAGATGACGGCCACCACCGCCGCTTTAATTTTTTCACCCTCTAAACTCGGAACTGCAATCGTAATCACATTTTCCAAATTTGTTCCAACCATCTGTGGTTTCCCCCAAATGAGTTTTTTATTACCCATTTTTGCCAAAACACCGGATGAAAGACTGATCAGTTCAGTGCTATTGATCAATTCCGAACGATAGACAGATAATGGTTCTCCCTGAATCGGTTGGACATAGAGAGCCAAGAGATTTGGATTTTCTTTTAATGTTTGACCAAGTTTTTGTTGGGTGGCCGGAGAGGAAAGTAGTGAAAAATCCTGAGATAATTCAAAGGCTTTGGCAATTCCGCTCACCAATTCGGTGTATCTTTGCCCGAACATTTCGATTTGACGGGCCTTGTCCTGTACCAACTGAGTCTGATACCGTCCCTCGACGGCTCGTAATTCTTTACCGCTCCGATCAGACAAAAACCATCCCGTCACAACTAATGGGACTACCCCAACCAACAACAGGGTGATTAAAACAAAATAAATTAAACTGATTTTTTTTGACATTAGAGGTTTCCACTCGGCAGGCTCTGGCAGAAAAACACCTATCAAAAATATTAAGATATTTGTTTAGTATTGGTCAACAAGTTTTAACGATTAAACAGAATTAAATTTATGAAATCGCGCCAAATGTCTTGGAAACCGAGATTCTTAAATTAATTCTCTCCATTTGCTTAACTTAGCAGATTAGTAATTTTCTTGGTTTAATATTTTCCAGTCAAAACCGGTTTTCTGTTAAAATGAGTTTTGCCAATCAATATTTTTAGACTTTTTGGCCACCCCAGCCGTCTTAAAAATGAGTGTGAAATGATTCATGCCCGCCAAAGAGTTGAAAGTCTCGTGAATAATTGGTTAGCACACGAGTGATGACGGTAAATTTGACTGATGAGCAACTGGTCGAAGCGGCGATTAAGGAGAACCCTAATGCGTTCGGCGAAATCGTAAAAAGATGGGAGCGCAAGATTTTCGCTCTCTGTTTCGGTATGCTCTCGCGTGAAGAAGATGCCCGTGATGCCGCGCAGGAAACCTTTATTTCAGCTTATCGAAATTTAGCCAACTTCCGTGGCGAAGCCAAAGTTTCATCCTGGCTGCATCGAATAGCAGTTAACCAATGTTTGACCAAACAAAGACGTTCTAAAGTTCGCGCCGAAAGTTATTTGGAAGACGAATCAGTCGGAAATGAGTTACATTTTGCCGCTCCGAGTCATCAAATGCCTTCGCGAGTGACCGAGCAAAATGAGCGTCTCAAGTTGGTCAGACAGGCAGTCAAAGCACTCCCGGACGATTTGCGTCAAGTTATTATTATGAAAGAGTTTGAAGAATTAACTTTTCAGGAAATCTCTGAAACTCTGGAAATTCCGTTGAGTACCGTCAAAAGCCGTCTTTATACTGCGCTTAAACAATTAAGGTTGAAAATGGAGCGAACTCCGGTTGAGGTTTTATAAGAGCTTAAGAAAAAAATGATGTTGAAGGAAAAAGAGCAAAATTTACCATGTAAATTTACCGAATCGCTGGTTTCGTATCTTTACGACGAGTTGCCGGTGAATGAAAGAATACCCTTCGAGCGGCACCTCGCCGGTTGTTCAACTTGTGCTGATGAAATAACCAGTTTTGGAATTGTGCGAAACTCAATCGGGGACTGGTATGAGCGGGATTTTGCTCGACTGGCAACTCCAATGATTGAGATTCCATTTGCAGAAATGACTCAAATAGCAGAACCTACCCCCGTTTTGCGTCCGTGGCTCGTGATTATCCCCGAATTTTTTACGCTCTCTCCAGCGTGGATGACCGCGACAACGGCGTTTGCGGCTTTGGCGATTTGTCTCGGTTTAGGCTTTGTTTTGATTAATTCATGGCAAGAAGGATTTGGAGAAATTGTTCAACAGGACAAAGTAAAACCAGTCCCTTCGCCCACGACGGAAAATAATAATTCAGGTTCGAACGTTTCCGTCACCAATCAAAATAATCCTCCAACCAACCAATCGCCAACGCCGGATTTATCAAATGAAAATGTGTCCAATCCTCCCCTAGCAAATGCGCCTCTTAAACCGACCGTCAAATCCAATTTGGGTAAATCACAGAATCAGAAGAAACCCGAGGCCGGAACGGTTGAAAATAAAACAAACAAACCAGCCCCAAAGTCCAATAGTAAACAAAAAATGCCGAGTTTGATTGGTGACGATGATGATGAAGACGGTTCGTTGCGGCTTTCAGATTTGTTAGACGAAATCGGGAGGAAATAAATAAATGAAAAAGTTTATTTTTATAAAATTAGTATCCATCACACTTATCTTGCTTGGTTCGGTAGCGGTTGCCTTCGGTCAGCCTCAGAATCAGTTTGCCGAGCCCCCTCCTCGTCGTCCTAATTTGTTGCAGGCTTTAGGTTTGACGCAGGATCAAGTGCGGCAATTACGTCAACTAAACGGATCTCTGCAGCCACAACTTCGTGAA
>JANOEF010000731.1:0-9217 GCA_031413075.1 Acidobacteriota bacterium
GTATTTATTGGCGCGCAACACGGCCCACTACGATGGCGTCATTGCCGCGCTCGAAGCGCGCGGTTTGCGCGTCGTCCCAGCCTTCGCCCATGGCCTCGACAGCCGTGAAGCGATTGACAAGTATTTCGTGGTCGACGGTCAGCCGGTGATCGATGCGAATCGCCATGAGTTCAGTAGAAATTGCCGAAGCAAAAGGCAAATTAGGGGTTTTATTGGTCGGGCTGGGCGCAGTCAGCACGACCTTTGTGGCAGGTGTCGAAGCAATTCGCAAGGGTTTGTCCAAACCGATCGGTTCATTGACTCAGATGGGAACGATTCGGCTTGGCAAACGCACCGATAATCGAGTCCCGAAGATCAAAGATTTTGTGCCGCTCGCTAGTTTGGACGACATCGTTTTCGGGGCCTGGGATATTTTTTCCGATAATGCCTATGATGCCGCGATGAAAGCGGGCGTGTTGGAAAAAGATTTGGTCAATTCGCTGGCAGAAGAACTCGCTTCGCTGAAACCGATGAAAGCCGTTTTTGAGCAAAACTATGTCAAGCGGATCACCGGCGAAAATGTCAAAACCGGCCAGAACAAGATGGAGCTGGCTGAGCAGTTAATTGAAGAAATTGCAGCTTTCAAGTCGGAAAATAATTGCGACAGATTAGTTATCGTCTGGGCGGCATCTACTGAAATTTATCTCGAGCCTTCGGAAATTCATCAAACCATTGAATCATTTGAAAAAGCGTTGTATGACAGTGATGACCGAATTGCGCCTTCGATGATCTATGCCTATGCCGCCATCAAATCAGGGGTGCCCTTTGCCAATGGCGCACCGAATTTATCGGTTGACATTCCGGCTTTGACCAAACTGGCTGAAGAAAACAACGTCCCGATTTGCGGAAAAGACTTCAAAACGGGACAAACCTTGATGAAAACCATTCTGGCGCCAGGCTTGAAATCCCGGATGTTAGGGCTCGACGGCTGGTATTCGACCAATATTTTAGGCAACCGTGACGGCGAAGTCTTAGACGATCCGGAAAATTTCAAAACCAAAGAAGAATCAAAACTTTCCGTCCTCGAGCATATTTTCCAGCCCGAAACTTATCCCGATCTGTATGGAAATTTTTCGCATGTAGTCCGGATCAACTATTATCCGCCGCGCGGCGACAACAAAGAGGGTTGGGATGCAATTGATATTTTCGGCTGGCTCGGTTACAAAATGCAGATCAAGATTGATTTTATGTGCCGCGATTCGATTCTGGCCGCCCCGCTCGTTTTAGATCTGGCATTATTTATGGATCTCGCGAACCGGGCCGGGATGCGCGGCGTGCAGGAATGGCTCTCGTTCTATTTCAAAGCTCCGCAAACTGCCCCAAATCTGTATCCGGAACATGATATTTTTATCCAATTGATGAAGCTCAAAAACACCTTGCGCCACCTCAGAGGTGAAGATTTGATCACGCATTTGGGTTTGGAATATTATGACTAGGCTCCGATCTCTAGTATCTAAAATGTTCAATCTGCGAGGGTTGCTGTGGACTGGAGCAATCACTCATGTGGTTGCCACCATCACAGTTTATTTGATTGGGCGCTTTCGGTTACTGCCGCAGTTGGTAGATGCCAATGGAATGCTGGTCGGTGATGCACAAACGTATTTAGACCGACTGCTGGTTATCAATCAGCAAATCTCTGACGGCAATTTTTATTTTCTAATTTCCAAAACCGATCAAATACACATCCGCATTTTTGCGCCGTTTTTTAAGGTATTCTCAAGCATCTTCGGCGCAAATATTTTTTGCTTTGAGTTGATTAATATTTTAGTTTTCGTGACAATTTTGTTTCTGATTTATAAGATCGGAGAAAACTGTTTTAATGCCCAAACAGGTCTCATAGCAGCCTTGACGGTCAATTTTCTTCCGAGTTTTTTGATTCATACGACTCAGCCGTTGCGCGATCAATTTTACATTTTGCTGTTACTGGCGATAGTTTTCGTTTTTCTGCGGATTTTTGATAAACAGTTGTCAGTCAAGGGGTTTATGTCCTATCTGGTCGGCTCTTTGGCATTATTTTTGATGATCTGGCTGGTCCGTGAAGGTGCAATTTTGCTTTATATTTCGATAATTTTGTTAGCCCTGTTTTTGATGATCATCAAAAACCTGAAAAATCTGCTTTCGGTTCGTTTTAATCTTTTGCTCGCTTTGTTACTGCTGATTTTTGTCGGCGCCACCCCGTATATTTTCACGCCCCTGCTTCCGCAAAAAGCGTTGACCAGTATCGAAAAATTCAACCGCGAAAAAAATTTTACCATCCGGCAAAAATCTGAAAAAGACCCGCTCACGGCTCGGATAAATGTAATCAGATTTAGATGGAACAATTCTTATTCGGGTCAAAGCGGTTCAGATCTTGACCGGGATGTTTTATTTGAGAGCTGGGGACAGGTTTTGGCTTATCTGCCAAGGGCTTTAGCGATCGGTTTTTTTGCCCCGTTTCCGGATATGTGGCTGGCAGAAGGGAAATTTTATGGCGGTTTCGGGCGTTTAGCCGCCGGACTGGAAACACTTTTTATGTATTTTGTCTATGCACTTGCGATTGTGACAATTTACTATTACTCTCGTTCAATAAAAACTTGGTTTTTAGCTTCGATTTGTGTAGTTGGAGTCTTGAGTTTAGGTTTAGTCGTTGTCAATATCGGCACACTTTATCGCACCCGCTATGTGCTTTGGCTTTTTTTGATAATTTTGGGAACAAAAGGATTTTTGATGCTCCGGGAGAGAATAAATCCGACAGATCTTTCCTTAATTCCGGAAAATTGAAGGTAAAATGGCTTGCAAACAAATTCAATTTTGTGCAAAATAAGAATTTAGAGGGTGTTTGCTGGAGAGTAACCCAAAACAATTCTTTGGACGCTATCTTCCATTTCCCAAAGTCCATCCAACTAATTCATTTTTGAAAGCATCTTTTATAACCAAGATTTGTCAAAATTTCATTTGACAAATAGGTTTTGAAAATTCGTCTATGAATTGCTAACCGCGAAACCATTCACAAAGTTGAAATGTTTGAAAGACTTTGAAAGACGAGGAGAAAACGATTATGAGCAACGAACTGGCAAAGAAAAAATCAACCGATGAAAAAATAGTCATACTTGACCCTGACCAAAAGTCACCGCGAGCCAAAGAGTTTGAAGACAAACTTTCAGCCCGGGTCGTTGGACAGGAACGGGCGGTGCGCCGCATGAGTGGTTTGTTTCAGATTTATTTAGCCGGCATGAACAACCCGACTCGTCCCATCGGAACCCTGCTTTTCTTAGGGCCGACCGGTTCCGGAAAAACCCGGGTGGTCGAAGCAGCAGCGGAAGTTCTGTTTGGCGAACCGCACGCGGTAGTCAAAATTGACTGTGCCGAATTTCAACATTCGCACGAAATTGCTAAACTTATCGGCTCGCCTCCAGGGTATTTGGGACACCGTGAAACCTCGCCGATGTTGACTCAGGAAAATCTGGACAAAGCTCATACCGAAGATACTAAATTGACCTTTGTGCTATTTGACGAAATCGAAAAAGCCTCAGATTCACTATGGCAATTACTGTTAGGAATTTTGGACAAAGCAACTCTGACATTGGGCGATAATCGTCGGGTTGATTTTTCAAAAGCGTTGGTCATTATGACTTCAAACCTGGGAGCCCGCGAAATGTCCGAAATGATTTCGGGCGGAATCGGTTTTGCCCCGAGTAAATCAGGAAAATCGCCTGACGATAACGAAATTGATACCAAAATTTATCGGACCGCTTTGGAAGCTGCAAAACGTAAATTCTCACCTGAATTTATGAATCGGATTGATAAAGTAGTTGTCTTCCGCAGTTTGAAAGAGCATCATTTACGTCTGATTTTGGACATCGAACTGCGCCAGGTGCAAAATCGAATTACCGAATCAGCCGGAACAAAATTTGTTTTTGAATGTTCCGAACCGGCGCGCGAATTTTTGCTCAAAGAGGGTATTGACCTCAAATACGGCGCCCGCCATCTGAAACGCTCGATTGAACGTCATTTGGTCTATCCATTGTCAAATCTAGTGGCTACCGATCAGATTGAAACCGGAGATTTAGTTCTCATTGATTTTGACGACGAAGGCGACAAACTGACCTTTGCCAAACAGGCAGGCAAAATGATTGTCAGTGAACCTGATGATTTGATGTTTGACGACGAGCCGGAAAGCAAAACTGACGCAGTCGGGTTGCCACTCCCGCAGGCTCACGCGGCGGCCAGCGGAAAAGGTAATAAAACTAACGGCGAAAACCAGGAAAGTTAGTTTTGAGCAAAACTTAAAATTGAAAGAGGGATGAGAAATCATTCCTCTTTTTTTATTCGAGACCTCTTAAATCTTTGGCAAATAGTTCTGCCGAAATGAACAATGCCGCCTGGAGACCAACTTTTTGAGCCCCGGCAACATTGGGTGCGCGATCATCAATAAAAAAACATTCGGCCGGTAAACAATTGGCTTTTTCAACCGCCGCCAGAAAAATCTCAGGTGCCGGTTTTAAGGCACCCACCCGGTAGGACACCACAAAATCATCAAAACATTGCAAAAGCGAAAACTTTTGTTTGATAAACTCAAAATGAAGCTCATTTGTATCCGATAAAATCAGCAGCCGATATTTCTGCGAAAGCCTTGTAAACATTTCCTCCGGCAAAATCGGGTCTAAATCAAAAGTAGAATTCCAGGCTTCGGAAAATTCATCAAACGTCATCCGTAAATTTAGTTGTTTCTGAACCCGATTGAAAAACTCGAGGGATGAAATTCTACCGTGGTCATAATCGTGAACAATATCCGAGGCAAACAGCTGTTCGAAAATTTCGCTCCCGTTGAGGTCACAAAACTGTTCGACTCGCCGGACGATTCTTCCGTGATCAAATCGGACAATCACATTGCCGAGGTCAAAAATTAAGGTTTTAATCATCTTTTATTTTAGAATTTATGGCTCTTTTGTGGAATTTCCTGAAGCTGTTTCAGCTTACCGAAACATAACCCTTAGTTGCTAAAATTTGAATACGCTTCAAACGATTAAGCTAATCATTCAAACGATAAAATTGATTTTGTTGGAATTATCATTTTTTTTCAAGTTTGGACGACAATCCCGCCTCAACACTTCGGTAATCAAAAAGTCAAATTTCCGCGCTTACTCAAAGATTTGTTATACTCTTTTCAGTTACAAAAATGATAAGTCAGGTCTGAGCTTCGATTTTTACATTTTTCTTTTTATCATTGTTGTAACTGATCGCTAAAATTATGCAAGAACAAGTTTTAATCCAGAGTTTTATTAGTAAAAAGAAAAAAGAGCGGCTCAAAAAACCCGATTGGCTAAAAATCAAGATCGGCGACCCGACCAATCAAAATGCCGTTTTGAAACTGATCGAAGGGTTGAATCTGCACACGGTTTGCCAGGAGGCGCGGTGCCCGAACATTTTTGAATGCTGGACAGATAAAACCGCAACTTTTATGCTCGGTGGTGACACCTGCACGCGGCATTGCGGATTCTGTGCGGTCAACAAAGGTAAACCGTCGGATTTGGACCCCGAAGAGCCGACTCACGTGGCAGAAGCCGTGGCACATCTTGATTTACGCCACGCCGTTATAACCTCAGTCAATCGTGATGATTTGTCCGATGGCGGGGCGGCGCATTGGGCGGAAACTATTCGCAAAGTTCACGAAATGAATCCACAATGCCGGGTTGAAGTTTTGATTCCCGATTTTCAAGGCAATGAAGAAGCACTTAACCTAGTTTTAGACGCTCGCCCTGAAGTTTTGAACCACAATACTGAAACGATTGCGCGGCTTTATCGGCGGGTGCGCCCTGACGCTAAATACAGCCAAACGCTTGAATTATTAGAACGCGCCGCTTTTTACCGTGATACCCAGTTTCCTAAAATGAAAACCAAAAGCGGAATTATGGCGGGACTCGGTGAAACCTTTGAAGAAGTTGTTGAACTGATGAAAGATCTGCGCTCTGTTTCGTGCGATATTATGACGATCGGGCAATATCTTCAGCCGTATGAACGCCGTCTGCCGGTTGAACGCTACGTCACCCCCGAAGAATTTGCCGAATGGAAAAAGATTGGTTTAGAACTCGGCTTTAAGCACGTTGAATCTTCGCCGTTGACCAGAAGTAGTTATCATGCGAGACAGCAGACGGAAAGCGGTGAGGAAAATGCAGTGGCGAGTGGGCGGTGAGAAAACAAACCTCAGAACCTAACTTTTATGAAAAGCCTGGCTAAAATCTCCGTCCAAAAGTTTGTTGCCAACGGATCTAATTCTCAGCAGACAGATGTCTTAGCGGTCGAAGAACCTTTGGAGATCAGACTTGGTTTTTACGATAAAAATAAATTCACGCACCGGGCAATTTCGATTACGATGCGGACGCCCGGCCACGATTTTGAACTCGCGGCCGGGTTTCTTTTTACCGAAGGGATTTTGCAGTCCGCCGATCAAATTGTTGAAATAAAGCATTGCGGGAAAATCGGAACAGGTTTTACAAATACAGTTCGGATTGATTTGCAGCCGGATGTCAAGGTTGATTTCAAACGGCTTGAGCGGCATTTTTACACGAGTTCAAGTTGCGGAGTGTGCGGGAAAAGTTCGATCGAAGCCTTACAAACGGGCGTCAAAAAAACCCGATCAAAGCTGAAAATCAAAGCTGATCTTATTCACAATTTGCCCCAAACTTTGCGAGATTCTCAGACAGTTTTTGACGCCACGGGTGGACTGCACGCCGCAGCTTTGTTTGACGAAAACGGACATTTAGAGATTCTCAGAGAGGATGTCGGACGGCATAACGCGCTCGATAAAATCATTGGCACGAGGTTTTTAGAAAATAAAATGCCGCTGTCCGACAATATTTTGCTGGTCAGCGGACGCACAAGTTTTGAATTGGTCCAAAAAGCCTTGATGGCCGGCATTCCGATTTTAACGGCCGTCGGCTCACCTTCATCGTTGGCGGTCGAATTAGCCAAAGAATTTGGAATGACGTTGATTGGTTTCGTGCGCGATAATCGGTTTAACATCTATTCGGGGAAACAAAGAGTCAGTTAATTTTATGCTAGAATCTAATTTGTGAGGTGATTTTTATGACATCAGAAGAAGTGATTTTTGCAAAAATTAAAGTTTTACCGCCAAATTTGAAAGAAGAGGCGATACATTTTATTGAGTTTTTAGAAACAAAAATACAGCCAAAAACTCCGCGGGTGAGTCTTGAGGGAATTTGGGTGGATATGAATGTAAATGTAACTGAAGAAGATATAGCCGAGGTTCGGAAAGAAATGTGGGCGAATTTTCCGCGTGAGCATTTTTTTGAAAAACAAGAGGTTGATAAATGAGCAATTTAGTAATTGATACTCACGCAGCGATTTGGTATTTTGAAAAAAAGCCTGAACTTTCAGCCACAGCTAGAAACTTGATTAACCAGACGGCGACAACCGGCGATTTGATTATTTTGCCGTCAATTTCAATAGTTGAAATCGTTTACTTGATTGAAAAAGGTCGTCTTATTCCGCAATCGCTTTCCAGTTTGATGCAATATTTGCGTTTACCAAACAGTAGTTTCACAACTCAAGACTTAACACCCGAATTAGCAGAAACAATGGCACAAATCCCACGTTCAATTGTTCCCGATATGCCTGACCGCATCATTGCCGCTACGGCTCTACATCTAAATTTGCCCTTAGTTACCAAAGACCATAAAATTCAAAAACTGCAAAATATCCAAACAATTTGGTGAAAATTCATGAGCAAGTAACACTAATTGGATTTGTCCGCGATAATCGGTTTAACATTTATTCTGAAGGTGACCGGGTGATTGAGGAACTTTCCTGCAAAACAAGCTGAATGCGGGTTCGTAAATTGATTAGTTAACTATTTTCTTTTTTCGAGTCCTTTCGAGGGCAAAAAAATTATGAAAAACAATTCAAAAGTCCAAGCGGAAACACCTGAAGAATTTGAAGATCTGACTGTTTCCCAACCTGCCGAAAAAGCCGCCGGGCTTAAATCTGCGTATTTAACTACCAAAAACGCCATCGGCAAAATGGGAATTTCGCGGGCGTCCAAAGGACTTGCAAAAATTAATCAATTTGACGGCTTTGACTGCCAGTCGTGTGCCTGGGCGGATGATACGCAAAATAGAAAACATGCCGAATTCTGTGAAAACGGTGCCAAAGCTCTCGCCGACGAAGCTACTAAAAAACTTCTTACCTCTAGTTTTTTTGCCCAAAATAGCGTTACCGAACTTTCCCAACGCTCCGATTATTGGCTCAACGCCCAGGGTCGAATGACTGAACCGATGTTTTTGGCAAAAGATGCGAGTCATTACAGACCAATTACCTGGCAAGATGCCTTCAAAACTATTGCAGACGAATTAAATTCTCTGGCGTCTCCTGATCAAGCCATCTTTTACACCTCGGGCAGAACTTCCAATGAGGCCGCCTATCTTTATCAACTTTTCGTCCGGATGTTCGGCACCAACAATTTACCGGATTGCTCAAATATGTGCCACGAATCAAGCGGAACGGCGTTAAATGAAACCATCGGGATTGGTAAAGGAACGGTCACGCTCGACGATTTTGAGACGTGTGATTTGATTTTGATAATCGGACAAAATCCGGGGACGAATCATCCGCGCATGCTGGCTACGCTCGAAAAAGCCAAAAAACGCGGGGCTCAAATGATTTCGGTCAATCCGCTGCCGGAAGCCGGTTTGATGAATTTCGTCAATCCAAATCCGCAAGATTCAAATTTGTTGGCGTTTCCGTTCAAACTTCTGGCCGGGGCGGGAACGGCGCTTTCCGATCTACATCTCCCGATTCGGATCAATTCGGATATGGCTTTTCTGAAAGGTCTTTCGAAAATACTGGTTGACGACGGTTCGCAAATTGACCGTAAATTTATCCAAGATAAAACATTTGGTTTTGACGCATTTGCCGAATCGCTCAAAAAAGTTTCGTGGCAGGATATTACTGAACAATGCGGATTAACGCTTGTAAAAATTACGGAAGCCGTCGAAATCATCAAAAAATCGAAGCGAATCATCACCTGTTGGGCGATGGGATTGACGCAGCATAAAGATTCGGTAGCGACCATTCAGGAAATAGTTAATCTCCATCTTTTGCTTGGACAAATCGGCAAAAGTGGTGCCGGGCTGTGCCCCGTCCGCGGACATTCAAATGTCCAGGGCGACCGCACGATGGG
>JANOEF010000732.1:0-5758 GCA_031413075.1 Acidobacteriota bacterium
TCGCTTGTTCGGGAGTGTAGGCGGTGCCGAGGCTGGCCACCGCATTTTGGACTCCGGATTGGTAGAGAGAAATCAAATCAAGATAGCCTTCGACTAAAATCGCAAATTTCTTTTGCTGAATGTCGGTCTTGTTTTGAAACAGTCCGTACAGATGTTCGCCTTTGATATAGGCCGGAGTTTCGGGCGAATTTAGGTATTTGGGTTCGCCTTTGTCTAAAATTCTGGCGCCGAAGGCAATCGGTTTTCCCGAGATGTCCAAAACCGGAAAAATTATCCGTCCCCGAAAACGATCATAAATTCTTTTCTTTTCTTCATTTATCGAAACCAACCCGGAAATTTCGATGAGTTTATCGTCGGCTCCTTTTGCTTTCAGCAAATTCATCAAGGTATCCCAGGTATCGGGGGCGTAACCGATCCGAAATGTTTTTTGGGTTGCCTCGGTAATCCCTCGATTGTGCAAATATTCCCGGGCTTTTTCGACTTCGGCGAAAGGTTCCTGCAACTCTCTTTCCCAAAATTCCAAGGCAAAAGTATTTAATTCGATCACCTCATCCGAGATTTGCTTTTGAGCTTCTTTTTTCTTTTTAGTGCGCTTATATTGTTCGTCATCAATCGGTTCGGGCAACGGCACGCCCGACATTTCAGCCACACGTTTGATGGCTTCGGGAAAACTTAAACCTTCGACTTCCATCAAAAAGGTAAAGGCATTTCCTGATTTTGAACAACCGAAACATTTGTAAAAACCTTTGCTCGGACTGACCGAAAAGGAAGCGGTCTTTTCGCCGTGAAACGGACAATTCCCCCAAAAATTCGCGCCCTTTTTCTTGAGCGGCACGAACGCCTCAACGATCCGCACAATGTCGGCTCGGTTTTTTAAGTCGTCTATGAAATATTGGTCGAAGCGCATTTGTTCAAGTAAAAAAAAGTTTCATAGCACTCCGGTAATTTTATTTTCCATTTAAAAGTTTTCCCTTGAGATTTGTTGAAAGATGAAAGCCGGCATTTTCTAATTCACCCAAAACGTCTGAAAGCGAATCAATCAAACCTCGGGTTCAGCCAAAGTATAACGCAAAACGGGGATGGGATTTTTTAAAAATGAAGGACAATCTCTTAAAATTCACTCGTACCAAATCTGTGAATGGCTTGAACTTGGCTTTAGGATTGCGAATAAAGTAAAAGGAATCATATCAAAGACTGACTTGAAAGGAAAAAGAGATTCCCCTGACTCGTTGAACGAGAGTGTTTGCAGAGCATTTTTAGAGAAAAAACAAAATTCTTAAGATTTTCTATCAAAAACACAACTTTGTTGACTTTCAACGCATCTTAAAAACATTGCTAAATAGCGATTCAAAGGTTAAAATCATTAAACGAGTGAAAGGGATTTTGGGAGGCAAGAGATGCGTAATAGTTTTTTCCGTAAATTAAATGCTTTATTTTTATTATTTGTAATGTGGTTGAGTGCCGTCGCGGTGATTCCGATGACTAGCTTTGCCCAAACTACGGACGGTAAAAAAGACGATAAAAAAGACAGCAAAACTAAAAAAGACGATAAAAGTCAAACAACGAGCAAAACAGGTCTGGCGGTCAAAGAAGACCCTGCTCAGATTGGCAAACGTAATATCAATAGCGGCTCGGATAAATTTTTCGGCTGGCTCGGCGGTTCCAAAGAAAAAGAAGCCGCGCTCGGCAGACAATTGGCAATGGAAGTTGACCAGCAATCGAAATTGGTCGAAGACCCGATTATTACCGAATACGTCAACCGTGTCGGACAAAACATCGTTCTCCATTCGGATGCCAAAGTTCCTTTTTCCATCAAAGTTATTCAAGGCGACGAGGTTAATGCTTTTGCCTTACCCGGCGGATATTTTTATGTTTATACCGGCTTGATTTTGGCGGCGGATAACGAATCCGAATTAGCCGGCGTGATGGCCCACGAAATTGCCCACGTCGCCGCTCGGCACGCGATGGAAAATCAAGGAAAAGCAACCGCTATGAATTATGGAATGCTGGCGGGAATCATTTTCGGCGGCGGAATTGCGAGTGCGGTGTTGCAAAACGGCGGCGGCATCTTTGGCGCTCTCGGAATGCTGAAATTCTCTCGCGGAGCCGAAGAAGAAGCCGATAGATTAGGCGTTCAATACCTTTATGCTTCGGGCTATGACCCGTTAGCGATGGCCTCCATGTTTGAAAAACTGGCCTCGCAAAACAAAAAGAAACCGGGCACGCTGAGCAAATTATTTGCTTCGCATCCGCAGCCGATTGACCGGCGGGAAAAAAGTTTAGGATTGGTAGTTCGCTTTCCGGAGCGCGAAGAATATGTCATCAGCACTTCGGAGTTTCAACGGGTGAAGGCGCGGCTTTTGAGAACTACTAATGCTCGCTCGACCGTGGCGATTGACATTGACGAAAGCGCCCCCGGCAAACCGACCCTCAAGCGGCGGGCTCCCGAAACTGATGATCCGGCAAACGGTACCGGCAGTTCATCCAGCCAGGAGAGCGGACCTCCGAAACTGAAACGGCGGGATGCGGAACCAACTCCTACGCCGACTCCGCAAAATTAAACTAACGGAGTTAGAGATTTTTATAAAAAAAAGCTTCTCCGGAGCTTAAAAAGATGAAAATTTTTCATCTGCTCCGAAGAGGCTTTTTTTTGATTTGTGAAGTTAATTAATCGGGTGAAAACCGACCAAGATATTAAATTCAACTTTTATGTCTTTGGGGCTTTGTGTTAAATTTTGAAGATGCCAATATCTGTCGAAAAATATACCCCGCAATCTTTATTGTTGATCCAAAAACGCCAGGCAGTCTGGGTTTGGAGCGTGGCGATGGCCGTTGCTTTTATTTGGCTGGCGATGATTATTTTGGCTCCGTTACTTGAAGCCAGCGGCGTAAAATCTATCTCTCAACCGGTTTACGGTTTTTTCAGCCATCTTTGTCATCAAATTTCCTCCCGGTCTTTTCATTATCACGAATATCCATTTGCAGTTTGCGCCCGCTGTTTTGGGTTTTACGCCGGCTTTTGGTTGGGGGTTGTTATTTATCCTTTCTTTCGGGCACTCAATAACACCGATTCTTTTTCGCGCGTTTGGCTTTTTGCGGCCATGGTTCCGATGGGGATTGATTTTTCTCTCACTTTTTTTGAGATTTGGGAAAATACCCATGTTTCCCGTTCATTAACAGGCTTGATTTTGGGCATTGCCTGCGCTCTGTTCATGATTCCCGCTTTGGTCGAAATCAGTTATTTTGCCCGTCAAAGTTTCAAAAAAAAATAGAAAAAACTTTTTCCGGGCAAAACTCGTAATGTTTTTCGTTGACTAATTAATAAAAGAAGCGCAAAATTTACGATGCTTCTAATAAATTAAGGAGAAGTGCAAAGAGTGAGTTTTAGCCAAGAGAGTGCAGTAAAAAGAGCAAAAACAGACTTAGCACATCGCTTGAGGGTGGCGGAAAATGATATTCAGCTTGCTTCGGTAACTGAAAAAGATTTTCCTAACGGCTCTCTCGGTGCGCAAACAAAAGGCGAAATGGCGATGCAGATGATTTCCAGCGGGTGGCAGATTGATTTAAAAGCCAACGGCAAAAATTATGAGTATCGGGCAGACAAATACCAAATCCGATTGCGTGATTTTAATGGTAAGAATTACATTATCGAATCATAAATAGTTAAAGGCAGAGTGTTTTTCAGACGCTTTGCTTTTTGTTTTTTTGGGGAGAAAAAATGAATCGAAACAATATCTGGGTTCACATTATTTTAGCGATTGTTTTAATTGGATTAGCGGCGGTGGCCGGACAAATCGCTCGTTGGGTATCGAAAGATAGAGCGATGGAAGTCAGCAAACCTAATTCCAAAGTTGCGCCAAAACCGGTAGCTGTCCCACGTTCGGTGAATGAACGCGAAGCAGAGGTTTTGGTTAAATTCAAATCGAATGTCAGTTTGACGGAAATCAATAAAATTGCCGCCAAAAACAATGACCGGATTGAAGATGAGATCGAAACCGTGAGAGGTTTGGTCGCAATTGACGATCTTGATAATGCTAGTGCCGAAAAAATTGCCGAGCAATACAGCCAAATGAGTGATTTGGTCGAATACGCCGAGCCGAATCTGGAAATTAAACTTGATCCAACTCAAACGGTCAGTCCCAGAGAATTATTTGACCGCAGTGAATTGTTGACCGAGGCTCCGAATGACCCGATGTTTAATGACCAATGGGCTTTGAACAATGTCGGTCAAAACGGTGGTAAACAAAAAGCTGATATCGGCGCGCTTCAGGCCTGGACCAAAACCAAAGGAACAAAAAAGGTTGTAGTCGCCGTTTTGGATACCGGAGTTGATTACACCCACAACGATCTTTTAACCAATATGTGGATTCGTCCCGACAATGTTCCGGCTTACAAAGATAATCAACTCGGTACCATAAATGATCGGAACGGTTTTAATTCGGATGATAATTTGAGCGATCCGATGGACGAAAACGGGCACGGCACACATTGCGCCGGAGTCATTGGCGCCGAAGGCAATAATAACGAAGGCATTGCCGGAATTAATTGGGAAGTCGAAATTATGGCTTTGAAATTTTTGGGACGGAGCGGTTCCGGCACCACCAAAAATGCGATTGAAGCCATCAATTATGCGATTGACCGTAAACGTAATGGGGTCAATATTCGAGTGATCAGTGCCAGTTGGGGATCAACCGCGAAATCAAAAGCGCTCGAAGATGCAATTCGGGCCGCCGGTGCCGAAGGGATTCTCTTCATTGCCGCCGCCGGAAATGACGCGACTGACAATGATAAACGTCCGCATTATCCTTCGAACTATAAACTTCCAAATGTGATCAGCGTGGCCGCTACCGACCGTAATGATAATCTCGCTTCATTTTCTAACTGGGGCGTCAAAACGGTTCATATCGCGGCGCCGGGTAAAGATATTCAGAGCACCTGGCTCAAAGATTCTTACCGCGAAGCCTCAGGAACCTCGATGGCGACTCCGCAAGTTTCAGGCGTGGCTGCTTTGATTCTTTCAACCGATCCGCGCATGAGTGTCGAAAAAGTGCGTGACAGATTATTAAAATCAGTTGACAAAATTGATTCACTCAACGGGAAAGTTGAAACAGGCGGCAGATTAAACGCCGCTAAAGCTATCGGAAATTAATTTTTCTCCATCAATATTACACTTGAGCCGTTCTCAAAAAGAGCGGCTTTTTTGTTTATCAAAAAAAGCTTGTTAATAAAATTTTCAAATGCCATAATTTGCTCATAAATCTTCAATCAAAGGTAATGATAATCAGTTTGCAAAAGAAAAAATTCGAGGCTTTTATAAAACAGGCTGTTTGGCTGATTCTCTTCTGTATCCTGATTTCCTTTCCGACAAAATCCGTTTATGCAGAACGGCTTCCTGTCAAAACTTACACGGTTGCGGATGGTCTTTTGCGCGATTATGTTAATAAAATCAAGCAGGATTCGCGTGGCTTTTTATGGTTTTGCACCGGCGAGGGCATTTCACGGTTTGATGGGATAGGGATGACAAATTTTACTCTTGCGGACGGTTTGCCTAACCGTGAAGTTCACGATTTTCTCGAAACCAGAAACGGGACAATTTACATTGCTACCGAATCAGGCTTGGCACGACTCAATCCGCACGGTCTGCGCGGTTCTAAGGAACACCCTTTGTTCACTAATCTTTTGCCAGACAATCCAAAAGCGGAAAAAATTCTGACTTTGTATGAAGACAAAAGCAATCAAATTTGGGTTGGGACGAGCG
>JANOEF010000733.1:0-2326 GCA_031413075.1 Acidobacteriota bacterium
GGCGTACATCGAAATGCCAACCGAGACAAATACCAAAATTAACTTACTGCGAAATGACATTAAAAATTTCTCCTCAAGTGGATATTGGGCGTAGGATATTGGATAATACCAAAATCTAATTGGGCAATTATCGTATATTCAACTCCAATTATCAATTTATTTTTGCGTGCAAGATAAACAAATTACTAATCCAACCAACATTTCCGAAATCGCCAATCTTTGCGAACAGGGCCGTATCCTCGGACTCGACCCCGGTTTGAGCAAAATTGGTGTGGCCGTGACCGATGAATTACAAATCACGGTGCGTCCACTTTTTACCATCTGGCGAAAAGGTTGGAAAGAGCTGTTAAAAAAGATAATTTCGCTTATCGAAGAGTTTGATGCAATTGCCCTCGTCATTGGTTTGCCATACAACTTTGACGGGAGCGAAAATGAAATGACGGCCGAAGTGCGCCGTCTGCACCGGAATTTTTCACTTTCTTTGACGATTCCCGTTTTTTTTCAAGACGAACGGCTCTCCTCCAAATCGGCCCAACAAAATTTATTTGATCGCGGTTTGGAGATGAAACAGATTATGAAAGTAATTGACAGTGAAGCCGCCGCCGTCATTTTGAGCGATTTTCTAGCTTTGAAAGCAGAACTCAAAAACCGAAATTACTGATTCAGTCCTTCGATAATTTGCAGCACTTCACTCGTAATAAATTCGTTTTCAAAGTCTTTTTTGGCTTTCTCCAGCACCCCAGTCAAATCTTCTTTTTTGAGAAGTGTTTGATAATTTTTCGCCGTTCCTTCGCTCATCCAGCCTGCTTCTTGAAATTTTTGAAGATTGTCTAAAAGATATTTTACTCGTTCAGATTTTGATAAAGTCGAGAGACTTTCGACAGGTCCGATTGTATAACCCCAAGCCAATTCTTCGTAACCCGGGATGGCGGATTCAAGTTCGGATGGCATATCTTCTCCAACCCCCTTTAATACGTGTTCGCCGCCGGAAGCCTTTCCTCCAACAAGACCCGGTTGACTTGAAGAAATTATTTGAAACTCAATACTTCTGCCTCCGACAATTCTGGTAGCTTCTTTTTCTCCAACATACGCGAAATTCCACCAAACCCCATCTTGAAAGAGCCGAATTTCCCTCGACATATCACCAACATAAAAATCATCATTTTCGATTTTAATTGGTTTAGCATCCTTGGCTAATGTTTGAACGATAAACTCTTTAAAATATATGGGACTTGTCGGAAGAATTTTAATCAGGTATTTATAAATAAATTTGCCAGCTTCAGACTTTATTACTCTTGCCTCAACTATCCCATGAATAGAATCTATTCTTTGATAAGAAATTACTTTTTCCTTACCATCATAACCAATCCAGCGAAGTTCATATTTCCCTGTTTTTTCATCAATGACAACGAATTTGGGTTTTGGATCATAACTTTTTGAATTGGCTAATTCACGATTTTCATGTTGGGTTGGTGATTTGATAACCACCGAACTCTTTTGAAACGGCTTTCTTTCGGCTTTAATCTGTTGCGCCGGAGAAACACAGGCAGTTTGTAAAATTAGCAGAATCGCAAGCATAATGTAAAAGTATTTTTTTTTCATTTGGTCTCCATTAGTTTAATTTTATTAGCCGTAAATATCTGTAGATGAACAATTTTGCTTTGTTGATTGTGAGACATCTACGGCCAAATCTGAGAATAATTATTCAGACGATAAATTACGTCTAAAATCTATTTTCTTACTGCGATGGTCCTTGATCATCATTGACCACGCTTCCAACCAGATTGACAAAATCGGGCAAAGTCTGGAAATTAGTCAAAAACATCTGCCTCCTTTGTTGCTGATTGAGCGGAGTTGTGGTTCGAGTTCGTTCTGGATTAGGTTCATTTGGGTCAGCGACAACTTCTTGATTGCCGCTAATATTTTCCAGATAATCCAACCAATACGACAACTCGGGAGTTGTTGGTTGACGGAACAAATGTGAAGCAAAAACATCCTGCACAAATTGCTCGTTGGTTCGTTGGCGAGCGATATATTCCGATGAAGCAAAGAGTTGTTTTTCAAATATTTTCACTTCTTGCAAGAATGCATTGAGTCCTTGGGCCTTAGCATTTGACAGTTGTGGAAACCAAACTTCAAACTCTGCTTGCGTGATTTGCCGGTCGAAAATCACCTCTCCGACGTCACTAACTAAAGACGAAGGAGTTTGGGCAACATCATTGTATTCAACAAATGATCGGAAATTTTGTTCAATTCCGTTTTGTATTTGCGAATTAGGATTTTCTACCGCTGCATAGTTAAATTCAAAACGCAGATGCCAATGCGG
>JANOEF010000734.1:0-6225 GCA_031413075.1 Acidobacteriota bacterium
CAAGGTTTTGTAGTAAATTGGTGATGGGGGTAAATTGTTTGTTTAGGGTTAGTTTTTTTTTCATTACCAATTCTAAACATCTTTTACCCTCTTCCGCCAATTAAGAGGGGACAAATGGGAATTGCGCCCTAATAAAAGTAGTAATGCTTATTACGGGTTGGGACTGACTTCTATCGCACTCAAAAATAAGCCGTTGGCACAAAAGGCTTTGGCCGGACTTAAGGGTTTAGACCAAGCGAAGGCAAATTTATTAGAAACTGAAATTAATAAAATGACGGGAGGCGCGACTGTTCCGCCACCGCAAGTCAAATCAGCGCAACGGATGAAGGACGAAGAAGCGGTTGCGAAAATGGCTGATTTCGGCTTTGACGCGGCCGTTGTGACCCAGATCGGAACGATTCGGGAAACACCCAAAATAGCTGGAAAATTACTTTTATCGGTTAAACGCAACGATATTTTGTCGTTGGTTGCCCGCGCAGACAGCAATGATTGGTTTCAAGTGGTGGACGAAAAAACAGGAATCGAAGGTTGGATTGACGGCAAAACGGTGGTGGTCAAATTTACCAATAACAAAATTACGGGTCCCCCTTTGGTAGAGGATGGGGCAGGGGTCACGGCTGAAGCCAATCCGGTTATCAGCATCTCAAATTTGGAGCAAAAAACCACTTTGAGCCTCAAATTAAATGGAGTTTTGTATAAAATTCCGCCTCAAGGCACTAAAACGGTTTCCCTTGTCCCCGGTAAATTGAGTTTTTACGGTTGGTCGCCCGGGATCCGTCCGGCGATCGGCAGTTCAGTGCTGGTAAAAGGTCGAAAATATAGCTGGACGTTTAAGATAAATCGTCCTTAATTTGAGCTAAATTTATTACCACAAAGACACAGAGAAAAGGCTGGTGAATCAAGAGATAAAGGTTGAATGGGAATTGTTTTTTTTCTAAGTTGAATTTTGCTTAACTTTCGCGGGCGTAGAACAGCCCTTCCTCACCTGTTATCTGTTTTATCTGGTCTTTTCACCCTTTATCTTGAGTCAAGCTAAAGTTTTATTTTTCAAGTTAATCATAATTTCAGGTGAGGAAGGGTTGCTTGCGCCCGCTTTTACTTGTCAATTTCAAACTTTAGAAAAAACAATCCCCATTCAAGAGATAAAGGCAACATTTTCTTCGACTTTTACCCTTGTTTCGACTACATTTTAGCGATAATTCTTAAAAAACTCTGGGCCGCTGTGTCTCGGTGTTAAGAATGTTCTTATTTATTTCAATCAAGCCGGTTCACATGTGAGGCGGCTTTTTATTTTTTCAGAAAATCTGTTAAGTTATTCATAACAAATTATTTTAGAGAGGAAGTTATTTATGCCTAGTATTGCCATTTGGTTTGGACGCTTGCTAATTATTTTAGGAGTTGTCGGTTACGGCTACACGATGTTTTATACGGAAAAGCCAGCGGTTACATCTTTAATTCCCGCTGTGTTTGGATTGATTCTGATGGTCTTGGGTCATCTTGCCAATGCCAAGGAAAGTCTCCGAAAACATTTGATGCACGCGGCGGTAATCGTTGGAATAATTGGGTTTGCCGTTCCATTGGTGCAAATTATTCGTGGTCTCAGCACCTTTGTTTTTGATTTCAAAGCATTTTTGTTGATTTCGATGACGGTTCTCTGTCTTGCTTTTGTGATTTTGTGCGTCAAATCATTTATTTCCGCTCGTAAGGCAGCCTGATTTCAACCGATAATCCATCTCCCAGATTTTCAGCCGAAACGCTCCCGTGATGAGCGCGAACGGCTTGTTCGGTAATTGCTAACCCGAGTCCGATTCCGCCGGATTTGCGATCCCGTGCCTGGCTCACTCGATAAAATGGGCGAAACACTTCTTTTATTTCCTCTTCCGGGATGCCTTCGCCAAAATCCCGAATCGTGATAATCGCTTTAGTTCCATTAGTTTTCAATGACACATTGACCTGGTCTTTCGTATATCGAACGGCATTGCGCAAAACATTCTCAATTGCGCTTTGTAAAAGCCGTTCACTTCCCTTCATTTGCACCTCATCAATTTGCAAAATCTGAACGGATTTGCCTTTTCCTTCAGCTTCAAAAGCAACATCAGCCACGACCGACTCAACAATCTTTTTGAGATTTACCTCAGATTCTTCAAAATACGCAGTTTTACTTTCTAGTTTTGAAAGGGTCAAAATGTCGGAGATCATCTCGTTCAAGCGAAACGATTCGGTTTCAATTCTTTCTAAGAAAGAAGTATTATTTTTACTGTTCTTGGCTAACTCAAGCGCAACATTCATCCGGGCCAGAGGCGACCTGAGTTCGTGCGAAATATCACGATTGAGATTTTTTTGGGTTTCAATCAGCGATTCGATATGTTCTGCCATTTCGTCAAAATCACGGGAAAGCCTGCCAATTTCATCACTCCTTTTAATATTGCTTCGGACTTGTAAATTGCCGTCAGCAAAGAGTTTAGTAGTCTCTCTGAGTTGAAGAATCGGCTTCACCAAATGTCTGGCGAAAACATAACAAATTAATGCTGCAATTAAAAGAATGGTAAAAATCCGAAAGACCCGGGTTTCCCAATCTCTGCCAAACGGAATCGGCGGACGCGGAAATTCAGTTCGCATGACCAGTATAAAATCTTCACCTTTGGCTGTTGTAAATCTTTGGGCAACATAATTTTCTTCGGGGCTAATGTGTTCAAATTCTAATGTTAGCCGGCTAAAAGCTCGCTCAATCGCGGGTTGAGCGTTTTGCCCTTCGCCTTCAAAACACGAATTATTTTTATTATCCGACAAACAAACGCTCCGATTTTCGTAAGTATTGTTGACCGTCCGCAGAAATTTATCTACACCTTCCCGCCCTTCATTGTCATAAATCTGTTTAGCGGTTTGGGTATAAACCTTCATCGCATTGCCTATAATTTGCCGCCAACGTTCCTGCATCGGCTCGCCCTGAGTAGTCCACGAAATAAAAACCGAAGCACCTGTAATCAGTGCTATCCCTAACAAAAACCAAAGAAAAATTTTCCAAAATAAACTCATTTTTAATAATTCACTTTTCGGCATCAAATCCAGTCTGGAATTCAAATAACCGTATAAATATAACCAACTGAACGAATTGTCTTGATTCGATCATTATCTAGTTTTTTTCTTAAATTGCTGATGTGCATATCTAAACTGCGATCAAACGGCGAAAGTTTGCGGTCTAAAACCTGGACACTCAATTCATCTTTTTTAACCACATTCCCAATATTTCTCAGCAAAACAACCAATAAGTCAAACTCGACCGAAGTCAGGGTCAGTTCTTGTCCGCGACATTTCGCTGAGCGAGCTGAAACTGACACCTCAACCTCACCTGATTCCAGTTTTTCTGACTGATTGCCGTTCATCTCATGTTGAAAGCGGCGCAAAATGGCTCTCAATCGAGCCACTAATTCCCTCGGGTTAAATGGTTTTGGCAAATAATCATCGGCACCTATTTCGAGTCCGACAATTTTATCCATATCATCTCCTTTAGCTGTCAACATCAGCACCGGCATCTGAGATTTTTCACGTAACCCTCGTAAAACATCAAACCCGTTTTTTTTGGGCAACATCACATCCAAAATTACCAGATCATGCTGATTAGTTAAGGCTGCTTGTAAACCGCTGACTCCATCATGAATGGACTTTACTTCAAATCCTTCAACGGTCAAATATTCAGAAACTAGATCACAAAGTTCCTCATCATCATCAATTAACAAAATTTTGTTTATATCCACGTCTTTCATTTTAACTCATTTTTACTACTCAAAATGTCAAGAAATGTAAATATTTTGAGGTTTTTTCTTTGCAAGTCTTTACATTCACCTTACTAAAAGTTTAACAAAATGTGGGTTGGCAAACACTTCCGCACCAATGCAAAATGGCGCATTTTTTGCTTGCCGGCTCCGTTAAAGTAACTTCTGCCCGCTCAATTAGGTCAAACTTCATCCGAAGCCATATCGTGTCCTGATCTGCCTAATTAACGAGGTGAATTGTTTTTTTGTATTTACATTTCTCTACAAAACGTCAACAAATCTTGACAGCCAATTCACCGGAAATATCGTTTGATTAAATTACGCGGCCAAACATCGCGTAATTTGAAAAAATAAGGAAGTAACATTTATGAGAAAAATTACTATTGGAATATTAGCAACCATCCTTTTAGGGATTGGTTTAGTCGGTTTGATTTTTGCCAAAAATCATAAAAATGAAGTTGGTCATTTCGGTCAAAACGGTTTCCCTCCTCCATTTTTGGTAGAGAAAATTGCGGACGAACTCGGTCTGAGTGATGAGCAGAAAACAAATGCGAAACAGATTCTAGAAGAAGCAAAAACTCGGATAGAGCCTTTGTTTAATTCAATTAAAGAGTCGCGTCAACCAATCAAGGATTTAGGAACTGACGGTAATTTTGATGAAGCAAAAGTCACTCAACTCGCCGATCAACGAGCGGTGGAAATGAAACAGCTTTTTATCGAAAAGGAAAAAACTAAAGCTCAACTGTTCGCGATTTTAACTCCTCAACAACGCGAAAAAGCCCGACAAATGCAAGAGCATTTTTTCAACCAAATGAAAGGCCGATTCGGACACCGTTTTGCCGGATTTGAACAAAAGCCGGTGTCTGCTGACGAGTAAATTGATTTGATCAAAAAATAACGATGGGAAAGGTATTAGTGCCTTTCCCGCAAAATTTTCAGATTCTGAAACCAAAAGCAACTATTTTGCGTCCTCATACTTCATAGTTTTTACATTGACATTTCAGCCCAAAAGCGAATAATTTCAAATATGCCAACATCAATAACCCAGGTCGAAGACCCTGAACGTCACAAAACCATGCTGCACGTCTCCGGCACAATGATGCTTGATGATGCAATATTATTAGAAAAAATAGCACTAAATTTGCGTGAGGAACTGGGCAAAAATCTAACTCTTGATTTAGCTGATTTAGATTTTCTTGACAGCGAATCCGCCCCGATTATTAAAAGGATGGAACGCGAACACGGATTTGAACTAGAAGGCTTAGAGATTTTTTTACAAAAGGCCATCGCCGAAAATGAAAGGTAATGTTGATTGAAGAACTCGCCCGATTGGTGAACGGAAGACTGAATGGCGATAAAAATGTTGAAATAGTTAGAGTTGCCAGCCTTGAATCGGCTGGGGAGGGCGAGATTGCATTCATTGAAAAAGACTTTCAGCCAACCAATGCGGCAGGTGTCATTATTCCCGAAAACTTTTCCGGCACCTTTATTTGCCCCACCATTCAAGTCAGAAATCCCAAACTCGCCTTTGCTCAAGTTGCTAAAAATCTTCATCCGATTAAATTCCAAAATAGTTGGAGCGAATCGTCGGTCATTTCAAAAACCGCTGATGTGAGAGCTGCTTTTATCGGTGCTTTCGTTTCGATTGGAGAACATTCAAATATCGGAGAATCGGCCCAAATCCATGCTGGCGTGAGAATCGGTGCAAATGTTTCAATCGGAAAATGCACCGTAATTTATCCAAACTGTGTTATTTATGACAATGTGACGATTGGCAACGATTGTGTCATCCACGCCGGAACAGTCATTGGTGCAGACGGCTTCGGCTATGTTCCGGATGGCCTAAACGGCTACCTCAAATTTCCGCAAATTGGAACAGTCATCATCGAAAATAACGTCGAAATCGGGGCAAATTCCTGCATTGACCGTGGCGCTTTAGGTGAAACACGGATTGGTGAAGGCTCTAAAATTGATAATCTCGTCCAAATTGCCCACAACGTCCAAATCGGAAAAAGAGTGGTGATCGCTGCCCAAACCGGTATTTCGGGAAGCACCGTCATTGAAGATGATTGCGTCATCGGCGGACAAGTGGGGATGGGCGACCACGCCCGGGTCCAAAGCGGTGCGGTCATCGGTTCACAAGCCGGTGTTCTGCCCGGCAAAATTGTCCGACCCGGAATCTGGTGGGGAACACCGGTTCAACCGCTGGACGAATACAAACGCCAAAATGCTATGGTTAAAGGGCTTGGCCGCTTGCGCGAGGAAGTAAAGGAATTAAAAAAACGATTCGAAAAATAATCGGCTAACTAATCCTTTAAGCCCAATCCGTATAATTCGTTGGCATTTCCCCGAAGTACCATTTGTGCCAGTTCTGAGGCTCTGAGCCGCGTAATTTCACCATCTTCAATCATTTCGGTTAAAGCTATGGCGAGTGCTTCGCGGGCAGTTTTAT
>JANOEF010000735.1:0-12548 GCA_031413075.1 Acidobacteriota bacterium
GTGGACATCGGCGGATAAACATTCTGGTCCGAACCCGTAACTTTGTGTCCGCGCGCCTGCAACATTCCCGCGAGACTCGCCATCGCTGTCCCGCATATTCCGATAAGATGATAGTGCATAGATTAAAATAACAACGGTTGAACAACCACTGTTTTAGAATTCTTCAGATAAATCTTGTCAAAACTTATTGAGTCAATCAAATTATATTTGACAAGTACGTTTTTTGATAAGGGTAATTTTTCAAGTGAGCGAGGCTCTACTTTTATTGCTCCTGATCCATAAGATTTACCTATCAAGTTCAAGTTTGCCAGCGTTTCAGAATGCCGTAAAACTTGCCAAAGATTTTCAACGAATTCAATATTTTCTTTTTTTGGATAAACACATAAAAAAGAAGTCAAAGGCAAAACGCCATAAATATTACGGATAAATCTTGTATTTCTGCGTCCTAGATAGGCAAAAAGAAATGGCGGAACTTTACGAATTTCCATCTTATACCAAATCTTTCTTTGCGAAATTAAAGGTCGTTTCGGTAAATCTAGAGTTTCACCGTATTTCAAATAATTTTGCAGAGTTTCAGGAAACTCTGCAAAAGGCTCACCGTTTAGATTTAGCAAAAATGTCGGACGTTTTTTTCTTCTTAGATTCTCAACTGCTTCATCGTCTATAATTTCAGTTTCCACATCTCTAGTTCGTCCAATTGCGGTGACAAAAAACTCTTTTGGAATCTGCAATTTATCAATTTCTTCTTCGGTTAAAAAGAAAAACTCGTTTGCCCCTGTCGCAATTCCACGAACTACACTAGCAAAATCTCCCAGCGTCAAATATTCTTCATTGCATTTATTTAGTGGACGAGAAAATCCTGTTTCCAAGCTTTTTGAAACCTCTCTTTTAGTAATTTCTAAAGAGTTAAAATCACCTAAGAAGTTTTTTTTAATCAAATTAACCAAATCATTACGGCAAATTTCATTGCATTTTATCCAAAAATAGTTTTCGTTTGGCTCTGATTTGCGAATCAAAAAAACAATCGGATTTGTATCAATATTTGGAAAAGGCGTAGCTTCACGAGAAAAGTTTATAACTGCATCTAGACAAAAATTGTTAGTAATCCAATTCCATAAATCTTTCGCAAAAACGCCCTCGCAGACATCTGCGGGAAGAATTATTGCCAAGTGTCCATTTGGTTTAAGCGACTGTAAAGCACAAATTAAAAAATAAACTTGAAGCCCTGCTCTACCATCAATTTCTTTGCCTAAAACTCTGCGCGAAAGCTTTTTTAGAAACACTTTGGTTTCGGCAGAAAGACGATGATGTCGAATATACGGCGGATTCGCAATAATTGAATCATATTGTGAATCAGTTTCTGCAAAGATAAAATCTCGAATTTCGATATTTCCCAGTTCTTCTTTTTTATGTCCAAACTCAGCCGCTTGCTCGAAAATGGTTTCATCTGTATCCATTCCCGAAAAACTAATGTTTCTTTTATTTTCTAATTCATAACTTTGTGATGCTCGAAGAAACGCACCTGCACCGAAAGCAGGATCAAAAAGCGAATCGCTTCCGTTTGACAATGCATATTCGACCATCGGCTCGGTAATCCAATCCGGAGTCCAAAACTGTCCTTTTTCCCGTAAAGATTCTCTTATATTTTTTTTGTTATCTTTTTGCATCAGCAATTTCTGTTAACACTTGTAACGCCTCTTCTTTCAAAGACATTTTTCCGCCTTCAAAACGAACATACGGTAAAATATGTCCATTTTTATCAACAATATGCGTCGCAACTAAATTTGGTTCTTCGAGCGATTCGCTAAGCGGATAGGCATAATGATAATAAAATTTATAGATGAGTTTCTTAGAAACTGCACCACCAGGGGCTTGAAAAACTTGTTCATTTGGCAAGATAAGACCTTCAGAAATCAAACTCTCGGCTTTATCCAGTGAAAGTCCAAATGCTAAATCGTAAAATGAATGCCAAACGTGGATTTTTACGCCTTGCTGATTTTGCCAATCTAAAAGAGGCTGCCGATCTTGTTCTTTGATAATGATTGTTGGTAAAACCGCACTTTTCTTTAGACCTAATTTTCCTTCTAATCTTTTTTGTGGCTTTAATTCTTCACCATAATTAGGCATCATTTGTGCTTTCCACAAACTATTTTCGCATTCAACGGCGATTAAGGATTTAGCGAGTAAATTTTGGATTTGCTGACTGTCTTCGGAAATAAAAGGTAATTCTTGGGTTCCACCTAAACTTTCAATTAACTCATTAACTTCTACTTGAAGATTCTTGCGAAAAATCAACAAATCAGGGCGTTTCAGTTTGCCCAAACCTGCGGCTTCTAATCTTTCAAAATACAGTTCAAATTCTCTTACATCACTGTCAGGTGCAACGCCGCTTGGTCCATAAGGCAAAGCGAAAAAATCATTTGAGCAATTCAGTGTTTCTGTCAGACGTTCTTCGCTCCAAACTCCTTGCGACCAACGCATTAGAAAATCACTTCCACGCAAACGACGAGGGTTCAGTAAAAACTCCGACCATTCAATTTGTGAAAAAGCTTTCAAAGTGAATTCAATATCTTCAATGAAAACCGGTATTTCTTGTTCAAATAAACTCATAACTTCTTTATCTTCTGTTCAATCAAACTTAAACGGTTTCGATGTCGAGAACTGAGAGGGTTAATTCGTGTCCAAAGGCTTTGAAAGTTCCGGTTGCTGTGCCGATTGTAACAGGCAGACCACTTTCAATTTCTAAATCTAATCTTTCGCCATAATGTCTTTCAAAAATACAAGAGGTTGAGCCTGTATCAATTTTAGCATCTATATCAACGCTTAAATCGCTGTTTTGCAAGGTTGCGTCAACGGTAATGCCAATGTCGTAAAGACTGTATTCATGAATTATGTCAAATTCGACAATTTCAGCCATTTACCAGCCTCCAAATGGTAAAGTTTTAGCTTTTACCCGTGTGAGAAAAGGACTTTTATAGCCATTCGCTCTAGCTTTGTCATAAACTGTTTTTGAATCTGTTCCATAAGCAATCAGTTTATCGCCATCCAAAACGACAAATTTTCCGTCGTATTCTTCCTTGTTTTCTTCAATCCATTTCAAGGCAAGGCGAAACTTCTCGCCTTTCGCTTTTAGTTCCGCCTTTTGCGCTTTTTTCTCAGCTAATTCTTTGCTTTTTTCTTCTTCTGCCCAATCAAAAAACTTCTCGCGTTCAGGAGGTGGAAGTTGTCGGATAATTTCAATTGCCTGCTCAATCGTTGGAGTCATAAATTACCTCGAAACCTATTTTCCTTTAAAACTGTATTGCTTGCAACATTCCCGCGAGACTCGCTCTCAAAACTTTTGCACGGCTACTTTACAAAAACCCCGGTGTCAAAGATAATTCTAATCCTAACAGGTATTAACAACCGAACAATAAAAAAAAGGAGCAAAGGGATGAAAGTTTCGCGGCGGGATTTTGCCAAAATTATTGGGGCGGGTGCCATCGGAGCAACGGCGTTAACAGGCGCCGAGGCCGGTGAACCTAAGGTAGAAAGAGAATCTACGGTTCAAACTAAAAAAAGGACTTTTCCAAAGGGTTTTTTGTGGGGCAGCGCAACTGCTTCGTATCAGGTCGAAGGTGCGTTCGATAAAGACGGGCGGAGTCCTTCGATCTGGGATACTTTTTCAAAAACGCCGGGCAAAACCGTCAACGGTGCAACCGGCGATGTTTCAACCGATCATTATTACCGTTACAAAGAAGATATTCAGTTGATGAAATCGCTCGGTGTCAAAACCTACCGTTTTTCGATAGCCTGGTCGCGTGTCTTCCCTGATGGCACCGGTAAACCGAATCCTAAAGGGTTAGATTTCTACAATCGTTTGGTTGATGAACTGTTGAAAAACGGCATTCAGCCATTTGCCACGCTTTACCACTGGGATCTGCCGCAAATTTTACAGGATAAATACGGCGGTTGGGAATCGCGTGAAACTTCCAAAGCTTTTGCCGAATACTCGGGCTATACCACCGGTAAACTATCGGATCGGGTCAAACATTTTTTTACTATCAATGAATTCGGGGCTTATGTCGAACTCGGTTATCGAATCGGCGTTCACGCGCCCGGCTTAAAATTGCCGCCTGCCAGATTTAACCAGACGCGGCATCATTCGGTTCTCGGCCACGGTTTAGCCGTCCAGGCCATGCGCGCCTCAGCCAAAACCGGAATAAAAATCGGTTTGGCGGAAAATATGGCGATTTGCTGTCCGGTAATTGAAACGCCTGAACATATCAAAGCCGCTTCGGAGGCAACCCGGCAATTGAATGCCCAATATATGACCGTCATTCAGGAGGGCAAATATACTGACCTTTATCTGCAAAATACCGGAAAAGATGCGCCGAAATTTACGCCGGAAGATTTGAAAATTATTTCGAGTCCGCTCGATTTTGTCGGAATCAATGTTTACACCCCGCAATATGCCCGGGCCGATGGCTCAGCTCAGGGGTTTGCGCTTGTTCCGCATCCGGCGTCGTTCCCGCATATGATTTCGCCGTGGCTCTTCGTCGGTCCCGAAGCACTTTACTGGGGATCGCGTCACCTTAATAAAATATGGGGCGCAAAAGAGATTTATATTACCGAAAACGGCTGTTCGTCATCCGACATACCGGCTGCTGACGGCAAGGTCTATGATACTGACCGCGTCATGTATCTCCGCAATTATTTATCGCAATTGCAGCGTGCGACCGATGACGGGGTTCCGGTCAAAGGTTATTTTCTCTGGAGTTTATTGGATAATTTTGAATGGGCGGACGGCTACACCAATCGCTTCGGTCTGCATTATGTTGACTACGAAACACAAAAACGCACACCCAAGCTGAGTGCGGATTTTTATAAACAGGTCATTGCGCAAAACTCAGTGGCTTGAGAACAAAAAGCACGGTGAAAAATCAAAAAGCACGGCGAGAATTTGATAGTTTTGGCCGTGTTTTTTATTTTTTGAGCAAATGAGCAAAAGGCAGTTTTCCGACCTTTTTGTAAAAATCAATTTGCGAAACCAGTTCTTGAATCTGTCTGAGAAATTCCTTCGTCGGCTTGATCGGTTTTTTTGATCTTAGATCAAAATATTTAACCGTTTTCTTTTGTAATTTCCCGGCCTGGTTAAAATAAAAATTCTGAATGAGTATCAGATCTTCATTAAAGGTCCGCATTTCCTGTTCGGCTTTGGCAAGCGTGCCGTCTGCACGAAAACAGTGATAGACGTATTCCGCCCAATCGCCTGAAGGACTAAAAAGCGTGAAATTTGATTTTACGATCTGGCCGCTCCGTTGCCAGTTATAAGCGATCGAGTAAGTTTCTGCGGTATTTTCGCGATATTTTTCCAGAGATTTTTCCGAGGCAAATTTGCGCCATTTCTCTTTAGCATCATCATTGTAATCGGAAGTGTCGGCAAAAAGCAGGCTCGGTTTTTTCGTGCGTTTGACCAAAGCATCAACCGTTTTGCAATAGGCTTCGATCCGTTTGATTTCGGCTATCTTTTGAGGTTGAGCAAAAACCGTCGAAACTTGAAAGACACAAAGTAAAAAGAAAATTGTTAACAGTCCGTATTTTTTCATCGGTTATTCTCAACTTTTGGTGAACTGCCCAGCAAATCTAACAACTTATCCGGATAATCAGTCATAATGCCGTCCACCTTGTTCTCAATCAGCCGTTGCATATCGGCAGGTTGATTGACTGTCCAAACGTGAACCTCGAGATTTAGTTGATGGGCGGTTTCGACAAATTCATTTGAAACAATTTGCAGTCCGCCGACTTTTTCGGGGATTTGTAAGGCCGACATCAATGGGGTGTAAGAACTGCCTAATCCGCTTTTGTAATAGACAAGAAATTTCGTTATTTCCGAGGTGCCGGCAGAGGTCGCGACTTCCGGGCAGGTTCCGCGAAATTCATCCAGACTCGTTTGACTAAATGCCGCCACGATTACTTTTTCGCTCATTTGATGTTCGCGAATGAGACTGCACAACGAACCCACAATCGTCGGGGTTTGATGTTTGATTTCGAGATTGAATTTGGCATTTGGTAAGGCCGTAAAAACTTCCGCCAGAGTTGGAATCGGAACTTTTTGCTCGCGAAATGGATAGGACTGCCCATTGTCAGGAGTAAAATTAAATCCGGCATTGAGTTTTTTTAGATCTTCGAGCTTAATTTGGCTGACTTCCCCTTCGCCGTCGGTAGTCCGCCTGACGTTTTTGTCGTGCATTATCACGAGTTGCCCGTCAACTGTTTCGCGAATGTCCATTTCCAAAACATCCACGCCGAGCTGCCACGCTGACTGAAATGCGTAAAGCGTATTTTCGGGGAAAACCCCGGCGCCGCCACGATGGGCGATGACCAAAGGACGTTTAGCACCTTCGACAAAAAAAGGACGTTTTGCTGTCGGCTGGCCCGTCTGAGTTGATAAATAGCCATAAATTCCGCCCATCCCGAGCATTACACTAAACAGAAAAACCCCGAACCATTTTATCAATAAACCAAAGACTCTTTTTACTTTTTTGTCCAAAATCATTGCTACCTTGAAACGTGAATTATAATCATGCTTTTTACGCCTCTGATAAGACGTAAGTTTCAATTACCAAACTAAGGATAAATTTTCGCCAACCAAACCGCCCCGCCGAAAGTTGCGAATAGAATCAGGCTGACAAAGGCATTAGTAGTAAAAAATGCCGCGTTCATCCGGGAGAGATCACTGGCTTTGACCAGGGTGTGCTGGTAGGTCAGCAATCCGCCAACCGCCACCACGCCGGTCAGGGCGAGCCAGCCTAAATCCGTCACGAGATAGAGCAAAAGCAGGACGACAAAGGCCTGAAAATGAAACATTCTGGCCATCCAGAGCGAGTTTTTAATGCCGAACCGGGCCGGAATCGAGCGCAATCCGGACTTGCGGTCAAACTCAAAGTCCTGGCAGGCATACATAATATCAAAACCCGCCGTCCACATCATAACCAGAATCGAAAGCAAGATCGGAATTTCCGAATCAATCGCGCCGCGCACCGCGATCCATGCCGCAGTCGGCGAAATAGCCAAAGCCCAGCCCAAAATTAAATGTGCCAAACTCGTGAACCGTTTGGCATAGCTGTAACCTAAAACGCTCAGAAGCGCGACCGGTGAGAGCGCAAAAGTCAGCCAGTTCAATGAATAAGCAGCGATTTCAAAGAGTATCACCGAAGCTATTAAAAACGTCCAGGCAAAATTGACGCTTAATTTTCCGCTCGGCAACTCGCGATTTGCCGTGCGGGGATTTTGGGCATCAAAATCGCGGTCAATGATCCGGTTAAAAGTCATAGCCGCGCTTCTGGCCCCGACCATGGCGACTGTAATCCACCAAATTTGCCAAACATTCGGTAATCCATCGGCCGCCAGAACCGCGCCGAGAAAAGCAAACGGGAGGGCAAATAAAGTATGCTCGAACTTTATCATTTCGAGGGTGGTTTTTAGTTTTTGCCAGAAGTTTTTCATTCTCAAATTTTTATTCGTTCTTGGCGCTCAGTAAATCGCAAATTATGCGCCGAAACTGAATTCTAACAAAATCAATTGTTTTTTTCAGTTTTGCCTGGCAGATTGCAAAAATTTAGGGCGGGAATTAGCAAAATGTTTTACAATGGCTTTTCGGTCAACCAAGCCGAAATACAAAATCCCCAATCTAAAATCGAACTATGCCAAGTGGAAAAACTCACGACGCAATTACTTTTTTTCTAATCGCGCCAACCTTTGCCGCAACTTATTTTGTGAGCAAAGATCTTCCGATTTCATCGGTCATAACTTTTGGGATGCTGTTCGGCGGGTTGATGTTCGGTCCTGATTTGGACACCGTCAGCAAACAATATGCCCGGTGGGGCATCGTCAATTTTTTGTGGTATCCGTATCAAGCATTTTTCGCGCATCGTTCCCGCTGGTCGCACGGCTTGATTTTCGGGACTTTTTTGCGGGTGGTTTATTTTATGGGAGTGCTCACCCTTTTTGCTTTTCTGCTTTCTTATCTTTACGCCACTTATACCGGCGGAGATTTGCCGAATCTGATGCAAATGACAAAAACCTGGCAAGGCGTCGGCGATTTTATCCGCACCAATATCGGCGATTACGCGATGCCTTCGCTTTTTGTCGGACTCTGGCTCGGCGCAGCCAGTCACACCGTGACTGATATGGCCGGCACCTTTATCAAAACGGGTAGAATCGGTGAATTTTTGTGATTGGGATAATTAATTCTACTTTGTCAGATTGAAATTTTATTTTGCCAGTTTCTGCCTCTTAGCTCAAACTTTTTAGTGGCTTACTTTAAGCAGGTCAGCAAAAGTTTTACAACCTTTTGAAAAATCAAGAAAAGTTTGCAAATAGTTGAGTAATCTTGGTTTTTGGGTTTTCTTCATTGTCCATTGTCCATGGTTAATTGTGCATTGGTGCTTATTTTCAATCTGTTACTAATTTTAGACTTTTGCACTTTTAATTTTGCATTACTGCTGACCTTAGCCGCGTCCGCCGGTGCGGGCGTTGGTCAAACGAAGCGCCTGTTTTCTGACCGCATCAGAGACGTTACGGTCTTTGGTCAGATTTAATAAATCGCGGAGCTGGAGCCGGGTCAGAATCGTCACTACATTACCAATCGGGGTTCGTGGATTTTTGGCCAGTGTGTGCATAATCAGATAGTTTCGGACATAATTTCGATTAGTGGCGATTTGTCTCAGAACATCATCGGGGACGGTTCGCATCGCCGCAATTTTTTCAACTTCCTGCGCAGTGATCCGCGGATTTTGAATAACGGCCTGACAAACGACCCGATTCGGATCACGAATCAGAATATTACGGGCTTCGCGGTCACCTTTCATGGCTAGTTTGACGCGATCTTTCATGGTCATCTTAAGAATTCGGCTGATGGCCGAAATTCTTTCGGTCGAAACATCATCCTCTTCGAATCTGATTTCACCGACAATTTTATTGACGATGGCTTCTCTTTCTTCGGGGCTTTCTTCATAGAATTCCTCGATATATTCGAGCGAAAGCCAGGAATCGTCAATTTCCGAATCAGGGATTTCAATGTGTTTGGCCAGCAACAGGGCGTCTTCGAGACTGAGTGAGCCGGGTGCATCCAAGGTGTCGGCAAAGTCTGCGTTCTCAACAAATTCTGCCGCGGCCTCCTGTCCCCGGGCGCGAAGTTCGTTGACAATTTGTTGAGCCCCCCGTTCTTTTTCAAAAAATTCGCGCTTGGTTTCGCTGGCCCGGCGATCCGCTTCAACCGTCCGAAACGAATTATTGAGAATGGCCTCAATAATAGCCGGAGTCCGAATCAAACGCTGTTGGTTGAGAGTAATAATTTCCAACAATTCACTGTCTTGAGTCTGGCGGGCAATTTTCACCACCGCATGATCAGGAATGCTCGGATTAGCGATAACTGCCTGATAAATTGCCTTTGGAAGATTTGATTTCTCCGCAAAATAGCTCAGAATGGATGGTGCAGTTTCGGGTAATTCTAAAATCGGCAAGAGAGATCTCGGATTTTGGTTGCTTAACGTGTTGTCAGCACTAACGGCTAATTCAGAGTCATCACTTTTGACCAGATTGGCCAGAACTTCCAATAAATCAAGCTGCGGAATCGGCAACATTCCCCGGGCGGCAGCCAGCCGGGCCGCTTTAGGTGCCGAGCCTTCGATGAGGGCTCTCACAATCGGATTGGCTGAAACTATTTCGACAGTCATACAATTTTTGAAAAATTTGGGATAATATTGTTTTTTTCAGTTTGACAGTAACGGCAAGAATCAGTTTTTTGCCGTTCTCATTGTAGCATTAAAAAGGGGGTCGAGTGAATTAGCTTCTTGACAGAGACAAATTGGTAACTTAGTCTAATCGTAGCAGAGTTTCTCGCTCTGCCCCGCAATAATATTGAAATTATAGAGATTATAGAATCTTCAACTTGGCAATAAAATAATGATAAAAGAACAGCTTAAACAAAAAATTTCGGATAAAACTGCGTGTATTGGGGTCATCGGACTCGGCTATGTCGGATTACCTTTGATTATCGAATTTGCTCTCAAGGACTATCCGACCGTGGGTTTTGAAGTTGATACCAAAAAGGTCGAAAAATTGAATCAAGGGGTGTCGCACATCGTTGACGTCCCCGAAGAAAATGTGCAAAAGGCTCTGGAAACCAAAAAATTTGCAGCAACTACTGATTTTTCACAATTGAAAGACTGTGATGTCATCATCATTTGTGTCCCGACACCTTTGCGTAAAACCAAAGACCCGGATATGTCTTATATTTTGGCCGCCGGCGAGCAGATCAAAAAATATGCCCGGCGCGGACAACTGGTGATTTTAGAATCAACCACCTATCCGGGAACCACGGACGAGGTTCTGCAACCGATGATCGAAGCCGCCGGTCTCAAACTGGATGAAGATTTTCTGCTGGCCTTTTCGCCCGAAAGAGTAGATCCCGGCAATCCGCAATTTCAAACGCACAATATTACCAAAGTAGTCGGCGGAGTTGGGCTTGATTCGACCGAAGTCTCGACCCTCCTCTATTCACAGATCGTTGCCGATGTTCACGCTGTCTCATCGGCCCGAGTGGCAGAAGCCTGCAAACTCTGGGAAAACACTTTTCGCGCCATCAATATCGGAATGGCCAACGAAATGGCCAAGGTCTGCAACGCCCTCGGCATTGACAGTTGGGAAGTTGTCCGCGCCGCCGCCACCAAACCGTTTGGCTTTATGCCGTTTTATCCGGGACCGGGGATTGGTGGTCACTGCATCCCTTTGGACCCGCATTACTTAAGCTGGAAAGCCCGTCAGCACGGATTTGATTCGCAGTTTATTACCCTGGCCGAGCAAATAAATTCGGGAATGCCGAAATATGTCGCAGGACTCGTCCGCGATGCTCTGAACGAAAATGAAAAGTCGGTGAAGGGGGCGAAGATTTTGATTCTCGGTGTGGCCTATAAAAAAGATATTGACGATATGCGCGAATCTCCGGCCTTGTCGGTCATTGATCTGCTTCGTTCACGCGGCGCAGATGTCATTTATCACGATGCGTTTGTGCCGGAAGTGACCTTTGACCATTCTTATACTATCGGCGCCGGTGACCCGCTCTATAATCAGGATTTGACCGATGAATTGTTAGCCTCCGCCGATTGCGTTGTCATCTGTACCGACCATTCAGGCGTTGATTATGAACGGATCTGCCGCCTCTCAAAAGTCATCGTTGATACCCGCAATGCGCTCAATGAAAACCTACGCTCCACCAGTCAGGCAAAGATTGTCAGGTTGTAGATTTAAGACTTTAGTTTCGAAATTAAAAGCCGTTTCAGAATGCTATTTTGAAACGGCTTTTGATTTGCTCAGGCTTCATCCAATTTAGATTTTAGCTCCGCCAATTTTTCGTTAATAATCAATTCATATCTATCCGTGATGCTGGTGGCAACTAACAGAAGGTCGGCAATGCCTTTGTAAATATCCACATTTCCTGCTGATACGCCCGAAGCGATTGCCATTGAATGAGTTCCCAACAAGCCGCGAATTTCATTTATTTTCTGCACCTCTGCCGAATATCCTGTTCCGACTCCGCAAAATTGCGAACCTTAAGCAGGTCAGCAAAAGTTTTGCGACATCTTGAAAATAAAGAAAAGTTTGCAAATAATTGAGTAACTTTGGTTTTTGAGTTTTCTTCATTGTCCATTGTCCATGGTTAATTGTGCATTGGTGCTTACCATGAGCGAAAAAATAATTTGAAAATTTTGTTGCAGAATGAAATTGAGTTAAAATGAGTCCGGAATAAGATATGAGCCAAGCCTTAGCCAAAAAAGAAAAATTTATATCCGTTGAAGAATATTTAGCGTTTGAGGAAAAATCTAAACGCAAACACGAATATATGGACGGAGAAGTTTTTGCCATGGCAGGGGTTAAGCGCAATCATAGTTTAATTGGGTCAAATATCACAACCGAGTTAAATATTAAGTTGCGGGAAAGACCTTGTGAAGTTCACGGTAGCGACATCAAAATTTTAATCCGTGAAGGACATTACGTTTATCCGGATGTGAGCGTTGTTTGTGATGAAATAGATTTTGATTCAAACAATACGACTTTACTGAATCCGATTGTTGTCTTTGAGGTCTTGTCAAAATCAACCGAGGCCCGTGACCGTGGCGAAAAAGCTGAAGATTATTTCAAACTTAAATCTTTGCGAGATTATGTAATGATTGCTCAAAATCGAGTAAGGATTGAGCATTATTCGAGAATCCAAGTCGAAAAATGGACGTTTGAAGTGTTAGAAAGTCTTGCAGATATGCTTGTTTTAGATTCAATCGGTTGCAAAATTTCACTCAAAAACATTTACTCGAAAGTTGAACTTAAACCTTTAAAACTCATCAAAGCAAAAAAATAAATTCTCAAAACTTATTATGTTAAAAGTTCTAAATATTGTCGGCGCGCGTCCGAATTTTATGAAAATTGCTCCGATTCACGCCGAAATGAAACGGCGTCAATCGGAGTTTTTGCCATTGATTGCGGCCATATATGCTGAAAAAGGCAATTTT
>JANOEF010000736.1:0-2406 GCA_031413075.1 Acidobacteriota bacterium
TTCGTCAATTTCAAGGTTTTGTAGTAAATTGGTGATGGGGGTAAATTGTTTGTTTAGGGTTAGTTTTTTTTTCATTACCAATTCTAAACATCTTTTACCCTCTTCCGCCAATTAAGAGGGGACAAATGGGAATTGCGCCCAATAAGCCTTGCAAATACTCAAATCCACATCCAACATTGCTCCTACTCCCACAACGAAATAATGATTCGTATTTGTTGACATATCCGCTTAGTTTTTTTCGCTCGTTAATTCATCTTTAAATATCTTCATTTAACTATTTTATCTCATTTCTGGATTTTTGATTGAACATCATTTGGTCTAACAAAGTAGAACTAAATTCTATCATAGCTAATAAAACCTGTTCAAAAGAAAATTCCTTGTGTGTTTTCACCTTTTTGCTTACAATCTCAAAGAATCTTTACAATCTTAAGGAACTCCCGATATATGGCTTTAAGTGAATCGGACACACGCTAAAAACTAATAAACCCGAAACTTTTCAAACGCAGGTGGAAGGAAGATCATATTGAACGCGAAGAAAACGCAGAAATGTGGAGCTAAAGTAATAAATTAAGGTATTTCAGTTGTTTTTAGAAAAAGAATCGTTACGTCGTTTAGCACTACATTTTGATATATACTGCTTAACAGATTATGAAACAAAACGTTATCAAAATGAATGATTACGAAAGTGAAGCTGATACATGCAGAAAAGATGTTTTACCAAAAATATATGCAAGTAATTGGACAGATGAACAGATACTAGAACAGAGAACCTTTACAGACGGTAAGATTATTGTGTTAGGGCGAAAGGTACGACGAAAAAAAGCCAAACGCTTTGACTATCTACTTCGCTACTCACAGAACTTTCCAATTGCAATCGTTGAAGCCAAAGTAAAATACAAAGAAGCAGGTGATGGAATACAGCAGGCAAAAGATTATGCACAAACCTTAGGTCTTAAATTCGCTTACAGCACAAATGGAACAGACATTTTGGAGTTTGATTTTCTCACTGGCATTGAACAACTTGTTCCAAGATTTCCAACATCAACTGAACTTTGGAATAGGCTAAATGCTGTTGAACCCATTGATGCTGGAATACAAGAAACATACCTCAAGCCATTTTTTCCTGTTGTTGGAAAGGAAATACGTTATTACCAACGAATCGCAATTAATCGTGCCGTTAAATCAATTTTAGAAGGTAATAAACGAGCATTGCTAACCCTTGCAACCGGCACTGGAAAAACGACGATAGCTTTTCAAATTATTTACAAACTTTGGAGTAATCGTTGGAATATTAAAGGAGAATATCGTAGACCTAAGATTCTGTTTATTGCTGATAGAAGTATTTTAGTAACAGACCCACATGCGAAAGATTTTGCAGTATTTGGTGATGCCAGGTGTTTAGTTCCAGAAGAAGGATTGCCAAGCAGTAGAGAGATTTATTTTTCTACTTATCAGTCGTTAGCTGAAGATGAAAGCAAAGTTGGAGCATTTAGAAATCTACCCCGAGATTTTTTCGACCTGATAGTCATTGATGAATGTCACCGTGGTAGCTCAACCGATGACAGTAACTGGAGATTGATCCTTGATTATTTCAATACTTCGGTTCAATTAGGCTTAACCGCGACGCCGCTACGTGAAGACAATAAAAATACTTACCAATATTTTAAGAACCCACTTTATACATACAGTCTAAAACAAGGAATTGAAGATGGATTTTTAGCCCCTTACATTGTGCATCGTGTTGTTGCCGAACCAGATGCAACAGGTTGGCGACCCCAAGCAGGACAAATTGATGATAATGGAGTTTTAATTTCCGATGGACTTTATACAACTACAGATTTTGAAAACTCTCTCTCTTATTTACCAAGAACAAAAGCAGTCGTAAAACATCTTCATAATTTTATGGTTAAATATGGAAGATTTGATAAGACAATTGTGTTTTGTGTGAATCAAAGTCACGCCGACGATTTCCGCCGAGAGTTTAGCAATCTAAACAATGATTTGGTCATTCAATATCCTGACTATGTTGTGAGGATTGTTTCTGATGAAAAAGAAATTGGCAAAGGTCATTTGGGGAAATTCATTGATATTGACGAACCAATACCCGTTGTTGTAACTACTTCTAAACTATTGAGCACAGGTGTTGACGTTCAAACTTGCAAGAATATTGTATTGTTCCGAATGGTAAATTCAATGACCGAGTTCAAACAAATCATTGGAAGAGGAACAAGAGTAAGAGAGGACAAGGAGAAATTATTTTTCACCATACTTGATTATACAGGGAGTGCCACTAGAAATTTTGCTGACCCAGATTTTGATGGTGAACCACCTTTGATAACTGAAGTAGAAATTGACGAAGATGGCAAAACAATTCCAGGAACGGAAAAGGACTTTCCTGCCCCACCT
>JANOEF010000737.1:0-2940 GCA_031413075.1 Acidobacteriota bacterium
TATGTTATACAACAATTTAGCTGTTTTGTAACGCCTTTCTCTGATATTTTCTAACCCCTTATTTTGAAAACTCTCAAACTGCTTTTAGGGGATTATCTGGTTTTCAGTTATTATCAAACTTAATTTTTGGAACTGCCCTTAAGTAAAATTTGAGCAATTAACCATTTACCATTTACCATTTACCATTACCCATTTACCATTTATGCAAAAACCACTACAAAATTACATCAACGGCGAATTTTCCGATCCTACTGTCAATCGCGGGATTTGGCTCGAAGATCCAAATACCAAAGAGCGTTTGCAGGAGCAAATGGGAACGGACGAAACTCATCTGGAACAGGCGTTGTCGGCTGCTCAGAATGCCTTTGAAAGCGGCGTCTGGTCAGAAATGCCGGTTGATGAAAGGTGTGGATATTTAGCCGAATTTTCCGCCCAGATTGACAAACGTAAAGACGAAATTTCACAACTCGAAGCTCTCACCACCGGGGTTCCGATCATGCTCACGACAATGTTTCAAATCATTTTGACCGGAGCCTGGCATCTCGCAAATGAACAGTTAAAAAGCGGTTGGACTTTTACAACTCATGAGGGGTTCACCGGGCGGACGGTTGAGGTTTATCGCAAACCATTAGGTGTTGCATTATGTCTGGTGCCATGGAATGCACCGGCACCGATGGCGGTTCACAAAGTTGCAAATGCCCTTGCGGCGGGTTGTCCGACAATTTTGAAACCGACCGAATGGGCTCCGAACGGTTGTGATATTTTGGCAGAAGCGGCACACGAAGCAAAACTACCGAAAGGAGTTTTTCAAATAGTTCACGGTGGTCCGGATGTTGGCGGAAAATTGGTTAAAGATTCACGAGTCCGCGCTGTTTCGTTCACCGGCGGACTATTCGGCGGACAGGCGATCGCGCGCGAATGTTCGTATGAAATGAAACCAGCCCAACTCGAATTAGGCGGAAATAACAACGTCATCGTGTTAGAGGATGCAGATTTGGACACAGCCGCCCAAGGAATTATCAATTTGATGACTTCGCTCAATGGTCAATGGTGTCGGGCTTTAGGACGGCTTTTGGTTCACGAATCCATCGCTCAAAGTTTATTGGATATCACTCTTGAGAAAATGCAGGAAATTAAAATCGGAAATTCGCTTTCGTTTGAAACAGAAATGGGGCCGATGGTTCACTCAAACCATTTGGCGAAAATTAACGGGCAATTAGATTTGTTACTGTCCAAAGGGGGAACAGCCCACGCTTCAGCAATTTTGCCAGACTTGAGCGGAAATTTCATCGCCCCAACTTTGGTTACCGGCGTATCAAATGAGGACGCCCAGCACGAAATCTTTGGTCCGATCGGAACTGTTCACACTTTCAAAACTGATGAAGAAGCGGTTACATTAGCCAATTCAACACCCTATGGTTTAGAAGGTTATGTCTTTTGCCGGGACGAAGAACGCGGCTTAAAATTAGCCCGAAAAGTTCGTGCCGGAGGTGTCAAAGTAAATGGCTCAACGGTTTTAAGTCTCAGTCTGATGGCTCCGCGCGGGGCCTGGGGGCTCTCCGGCCTGCACGATGAAGGGACGATGGAAACTTTCCGGTTTTTCTGCGGAACTCAGGTTGTCGGAGTCGAGGGAAACTAATTGTAACAGTATGAAAAATCAAGAGTTAATCGAAAAGTCAAAGGTTCATTTTAAGGCTGTCATCGAAAAGGACATCGAAAAGATCATCAATTTTTATTCCGAAACCGAAGATTTGTTGGTTTTTGTCGAAGGCCCGCGCTGGAGAACTTTAGGGTTCAACAATGTTTCAAAAGGTTGGCGGGATTTTGCGGATTCAAAAATCAACGTCTCCGATTGCGAATGGGCTGATTGTATAGAATCGCAAGTGACTGACAAAATGGGGTTTGTGGCCGGTATTGTCGAAATGAAAATAGAAATTGACGGCCTCATTTCAAATATCAGGTTTCGCGGAACCTTTATTTTTGAAAAAGATTCAGCAGGAAATTGGAAAGTCATTCACGAACATTTTTCACAACCCGCGGCTGATCCATATGGAATCGGAGACTGGTTGAAAATTGATTAGTTTTTTAATCAAATTCTGCTACTCGATTGGCAGCTTTATCACACCCAAATATCTACTTTCTTCGCTCTGTTCAAATTCCATTGTTTTTTGTTCGGAAAATTTCAGTTGATAACGACCGCTGTTCGGCACTAACCCATCAATCACAAATTCGCCGAAGGTATCGGTTTTTGTTCGGTAAACTTCGCCTCTTTTCTGTTGGAGTATGACGCAAATGTCGGGGGCACACTCTTTGAAATGGTCGGCGTTTTCGGATAAATTTATGAAGCCACCCGCATCGCCTGCGGAATTCCCCACAAAAAAACGGAAATTTTCATCTCAACCTCCAAAAACCAAAATTATTGTTTCAATATTTGACTGAAATTAAATCTGAGTCTCCTGGATGCAGGGCAATTGGCCTTTTAATAAATTTGCCCTGCTTTTCCCCGACCAGTTTTCCATTGTCAAACTGTAAATTCCCGCGAATAATGGTCTGGGTCACCCAACCCTTTGTCATCACTCCGTCAAAAGGACAATGATCCTGGGCCGAAAGTAGTTCCTCAGCTCTGATCGGTTTTTCCAGATTCAGATCAACGATGGCAAAATCGGCATCAGCCCCGATAGAAATACAGCCTTTGCGGGGAAATAACCCAAAATTTCGAGCCGGGTTGGCCGACACCAGTTCCGCCACCCGTGCTAATGAAACCCCGCGTTTGTGCACTCCTTCGCTCAACAAAACAGGATATAAAATCGAACTGCCGCCAAATCCGGGCAGACTTCCCCAGACCCCGTCCTGTTTATGTTCTTCGCCGCAGCAAGCGTGATCGCTGACGACCGTGTCCACCTGACCTCGTTTAATTCCTTCCCATAAAAATTCGCTGTG
>JANOEF010000738.1:0-8755 GCA_031413075.1 Acidobacteriota bacterium
ACATCGGTCCGAGCGGTGTCACACTGGTAATAATCCGTGATGACCTGGTCGAAAAAGTTCCGGCCAACTTGCCGGCGATGCTCGATTATCGCAATTTCGCCGAAAACTCTTCGATGCCGAATACGCCGAACACCTGGGGAATTTATCTGGTCAGCCTCGTTTGTGACTGGCTCAAAGCGAAAGGGGGATTGACCGAAATCGCAAAAATTAACCAGGCCAAAGCAAAGATTTTGTATGACGCGATTGATTCCAGCGATGGTTATTATGGCGGACACGCGGAGCGTGAGGCGCGCTCACTAATGAATATCACCTTCCGTTTGCCATCCGAAGATTTGGAAAAGAACTTCTGCCGAGAAGCAACCGCCAACGGTTTTGACGGTTTGAAAGGACACCGTGCCGTCGGAGGCATTCGGGCTTCGATTTATAATGCTTTTCCAATCGAAGGCGTAGAAAAATTCGTCGAATTTATGCAGGATTTTGCCGGGAAAAACGCGTAGAAAAATTTATAATTTTAGACTTATGAATTGCGATTGGTCGAAAAAGCCGGTCGCATTTTCACTTTCTGCAAGAAATTCCTTTCCTTCGCGTTCAGATTTTAGTCAAAATATTCTATAAAATTTCTGAGGATAATCAATTATGAAAAATATTCTGCTTCTGCTCATGGTAATTTTCTCAACGAATTTACACTTCTTTGCTCAACCATCGGTTCAGGCACTCCCGTTTGATCCCGAAGTCAAAAGGGTCGCAGTTTTCAAAAACGGTTACGCTTTTACTTACCGCGAGGGCGAGGCAACTCCAAGTAATGGCTGGGTTTACACGCAACGGATCCCCGCCGGCGTGTTGGGGACGGTTTGGGGCTATTCGACCACACCCAACATCAAAGTGAGTCAGTTGTTGGTTTCTCAAACTGAGATTGAAAAAGAGGCGCGCTTACGAATGGGAAATCTGGTTCAAATTTTGAGGGCAAATGAGGGGGTACGGGTTCGTTTTCAAACTTATAACTACAGTGAAAAGAAGAATTATGAAGGAACTTACAAAATAATCGGGGGCGACAATCAAGCCTACATCGCTATCAAAACCGAGAACGGGACAGTTTTTATTCCTTTTTCTTCAGCGTATAACATCGAATTTTTGGACAACTATAAATTTGAAGAAACAATCATCAGCGAGATCAGTCAAACCCGGCTGAATTTAAAGCTGGAAGGCGCGAAAGACGGACAAAATCTGAATCTCGGCATTGCCGCGCTGGAGAGCGGAATTCGCTGGATTCCGGCGTATCGGGTCGAGGTCAAAGGCGAACCGATCAAAGAAGCAAAGCTCGAACTTGAAGCAATGCTCATCAATGATTTAGCCGATTTGAAAAACACCGACGTCTATTTCGTAGTTGGTGTGCCGAGCTTTTTGTTTCAAAACGAAGTCTCGCCGCTTTCGCTAAACACAGCTTTTGCCGGTGTTTCAACCGGTTTCAGACGCGACCAAAATTTTGCCTCGAATTCCCTGATGACCCAGGTGTCGGGTCAGCGCGGATCCACCGAAGTCAGTATGGACAGCGCTTCAGTAACTTCGCCGGATGAGGAAAAAGTCGCGTCTTCGTCTGCCGAACAACTTTATCTATATCAGGCAAATCAAGTTAATCTCAAAAAGGGCGAGCGGATGAGCCAACGACTTTTTTCACTGACCGTTCCCTGCACCGAAGTTTTTGAATGGACGATTACCGATTCTACTCAAGCAGAAGCCAATTACGCCCGCTCCGCCCCGATTACACAACCTTTAATCAATCAAGTTTGGTATGGGTTACGGCTTAAAAACACAACCGGAATGCCGTGGACGACCGCACCTGCCATCGGCTTTCGGGATTGGAAACCACTCGGGCAAAATCTGATGACTTTTACTCCGATCGGCGGCGAAAATATTCTCAGGATCACGCCGGCGACCGAAGTTATCGGAACCCATAATTTGGAAGAAAAATCGCGCGAACCGAAGCAACTTCGCTTGAGCGGAAGCACCTACGAATACGATTTAGTGACAGTCGAAGGGACGATAAAGTTAAAAAACGTCAAAAAACAACCGATTGAGTTAGTCTTAACCCGAAACGTGACCGGGGATGTTATCTCGGCGAGCGAGTCCGGCAAGATCAGCCGCGAAGGGTTTAATCTGCAGGCCGTCAATCCAAATTCGATTATCAAATGGAATCTGACCTTGCCAACCGGCGAAAAGGAAATCAAATACACTTATAAAATATTTGTCAGAAGATAGGGGAATTGTTTAAATATTTGAAAAAATTTGGCAATGCTTCGGTAGCGAAAGAATTCAGAGCAAAATTCTATCACCAGCGCAAAAATTTTGAATAAAATGGTTTTATCTTTTATTCAACGATTTCAAATTGAACCCATTGCGTGGTCAAATTATCTTTTTCTTTGGCTAATTTGTCTTTCACGATAACCTGTAAAATATATTCCCCTGGCGGTAACTCTTTGCCTAAGACCAGTTTTCCGCCGAACAGAATCCTTTTAATATTTGTTTTGTCCGTAATTTCCAGGGCTTTGGACGGAAGATTCAAAACCGCTTTTCCATCTCGAAAGACCCTGATTTGGGTTTGGATGTTTGGTTTTTTGGACTGATCCAGTTTGGAATTGTAAATTTCCAGGATATAACGCAGAAAAGTTCCCTGCTGAAATTTCCTGAGCGAAGTATCCGTCCGGGGATCACCTTTGCCGACCGTAATATCGTTGACCGAGAGGGCTTGGCCGGTTTCTTCAGTTTGTTCGTCGGAAAAATTTTCTAAAACAATGCCTGAAAGCGTTAATTGACCTTTCTTTAAATCCGGGACCTCAACAAATTGACTGGCCGACCCGAGTTTTGACGAAACCGCGTCTCGAACCGCCACCCGCATCTGAAAAGCTCCGGATTGTTTGACCGGAAACATAAAATTATAAACAAAACCTTCGGCCTGCATTTGGGCATAGGTTTCTGCCGGAACGGTTAATTTATAAGCTCTGCCAACCTGATCAATGGTCGCGCCATTTTCTCCGAAACTTGAGGCTAAGACATCAAACGCCAGTTTTTTAGTCCCGTCGGGCTGGTCAACAAAGGTTAATTTGCTCGCGTCAATATGGAGATAAGAGTTCACAAAAGAACCTGTTTCATTGTTCCCAAAGAGCGTATTGAGCCGCAAACCAATGTCGCCGGCGGCAAAGGGCGACATCAGCGCCGCAACCGTTTTATCGGTTGGATTTTTGACGGTTTCGAGCGGCTTATCATCGGTATAGCCGAAAAATCCGTTTCGGTAACGAACTTCATAGCCCGGTTGTTTAACCCTGACTTCTAATTTATTAAAACGTAATTTTTTAGGGTCGAAAGAATCTGAATCGGGCTGATAAGCCAGCAAATAGTAGCCTTTTTGGTCTTCGAGCGCGTAGCTGATAGTATCGGTCAAATCATTTCGATTAAAAAATGTCCGCCCGCCGGTGTCTTTCGCGAGGACTTCCAGACCCTGCTGATTGGTCGTCATATCCGACGCCGTGGTATTTTTTGCATTGGAATCATCAGCCGCGGTGGCATGGGTGTATTGCAGTCCTCGCGCATCAAATGAATAAATGGAAACGGAGGCCCGATTACAAAAATCAGTCAATCTTTTGAGCGCATCCTGCATCCTCCGGCAACGCTCTAAATCGGTTTCTCCGGTTTCCGAATCCATGGTGCAAACCGGAAATCCATCGGAAAAAAGCATGACGGATTTTCTTCCCGGCAGTTGATTCATCCCCTTCACCACATAATTTATCGCTCCCAGCGTTCCGATGGAAAAAATATCTTCGATGTAATTGTTGGTGGACATCTGTTGTTGCAGATCAGCATACAAATTGTCGTCGTCAGAGGAATTTTCCGAGTCTGAACTATCGGCAGCGGTTTTATCCAGCGAAACTTGTCCGGACGGAGCGAAAGGCGTGATTCCGGCCCGACCGCGGGCGTTCCATTTAAGTTTTTCGATGGCGGCGTAAAGCTGGCGTTTATCAGAGGTGAATTGTTGAAGGGTTCCGGCCCCATTGCCGGCGGAGATAATGGCTACCAGATCGTTCGGCTGCATCTGTTCATCCACAAATCTTTTGAGTGAGCCGCGAACCCGGACCATACTTTCAAACGATAAACCCAAATCATCTACGATCAGTGCAATCGTGCGTTTGACCTGATCCGGCTTGAGCTCCACCGGCGGAACCGGCATCGCTGTTTTATCTTCTTTCCCGTTGTTATTTTTTACCGTTGGAACAATTTTGGTCTGAGCCCCCGAGGTCACAAAGAGAAAATTTGTGATGTCTTGTTTTTTTCCATTTTCATAAATCTCAAAATCTTCGGGTTTTAAGTCGGTAGCAATTTTACCGTTTTTGTCCGTGACGGTGACATCAATTTGAATCAGCGTGGTGGAAATTTTGACGACATCATCATCATTGGCCGGCGGGGTCGGCTTTGGATTTTGGGCCGAAATACTAAGAGCCAGAGCAAGTCCCGACAATAAAACAAGTAACAGTTTTTTCATGAAGATCTCCCGGGGAACAAACATTGATAGCCGCCATCATATAACGATAGCGGCTTTGTTTGAAAGACTAATTTTGTAAGAATTTGTCAAGCTCCGATATTTCAGCTGAAAATTTAGCAAATTAGGCAATGGGTCGCGATTACCTCAGATTCTTCTTAAAGAATGCAAGTGTTCGTTCCCAGGCTAGTTTGGCGGCTTCGACGTCGTAGCGTGGAGTCGTGTCGTTGTGAAAGCCGTGCTGTTTGCCTTCATACGTAAAGCTCTCAAACTTTTTCTTATTTTCTTTCAGAGCAGTTTCGTAGGCGACGATCCCTGCGTTGACGCCTTGATCGTTACCGGCATAGTTGAAGAGCAACGGCGCCGTAATCTTTGGCACGTCGGCGACACCGCCCTGGCGGCCGTAGAACGGGACGCCGGCATTGAGGTCTTTGCCAAGTCTGATGGCGAGTTGATTAACCATTCCGCCGCCAAAACAGAATCCCACCGCACCAAGTTTTCCTTTACTGTCCGTCCGCTTTTTGAGCCACAGAGCCGCAGCGACAAAATCCTCGGTCATCTTTTTACCATCAACCGTGCGAAACGCCGCCGCGCCTTTTTGGTCATCGCCGGGGTATCCGCCGACCGAGGTCAGTCCGTCCGGAGCGAACGCCAGATAACCGGCTTTTGCAAGGCGGCGGGCCACGTCCTCAATATACGGATTGAGCCCGCGATTTTCGTGAATGACGAGTACAGTTGCAAATTTCTTGCCTTTGGCCGGCCGCGCCAGATAACCCTTGATCGAACCGTTGCCGAGGGGGGACGGCACAGTCTCGTAACCGACCTTGAGATCCGGGTCGTCCTTTGACACCGTTTGCGCCCACGCATAGTTGGGCGTCAGGCTCTGAAAGATCGCCGCGACTGTCAGGCCGCCGACGGCAAACCTCGCCGCCCCCCTGAGGAATGACCTCCGGTCAATATCGCCGTGCTGATACTCGTGAAATAGATCCAATAACTCCTGTGGATATTCATCTGCGGTTTTGCGTTCCATCTGTTTTCTCCTTGTTTTCGAACAGAATACCTGATGTTGTTAGCAAGTTCAAATTTAAATACTGTTTGATATGAAACGAAATGCGGCGAAATGAGGGGAGGGATTTTCACCGAAACGTTATGTTGTGTCATCTCGGGCGAAGCTTGGATTATCCAAACCGGGAGTTTATTTTGGCGTTTGACGCATTACCAATTGGTGCGATGTCTCAAAACTGGTTTCTAACACTGATTAACCAATTTCAAGCTTTACAGCTTTTTATAAATTGAAAACAAGAGCACCACCTAAAAAAGACCTCAAACGACAAATAGCCACTTGGTTAAAAGTAGCTATCAGCCTTATTTTATCGGTACTAATTGGAGTTTAGAAAAACATTCAAAAAGATACGAGATGGAGGCGGCGGGAATCGAACCCGCATCCAAGAGTTGCGACCTAGAGAATCTACACGCTTATTCAATTTGCTTAAATCTCGCCTGTCAAAAGTAAGCAAATTAACAAAACCTTCTGACAGACCAGTCTGACTAAAATCTTGTTCACGCCCGCAGACGGTCGGCGCAAACCAGTTTGAACTGTGTTATGCCCTGTTCACTCGCTTCAAACTAACTTGTGGCAGGACACTTGTGGCTAGAATTAACTAGGCAGCAAGGGCCAATTCTTGGTTGGCATTTGTTTTTGTTCAGTGGTTTAACGAGCTACCAAACAAGCCCGACGTGCATCCAAAGATCTGACTAACCCCTGTCGAAGCCTGTCGCCCCCTGATGGTTAGAATATCAATTCTACCTTTTTTAGAAGATAAATAGAAATCATCGGTTGTCTTTTCATTCCCTTATCAAATCATTTCAATGGCGGCAAAGAAATTTTCAAGTTTTTTCTGGTCTAATTTTCCGTCGGTGCGGACGCTTGAGCAGAGGTCGAGACCAAACGGCTCAACGGCTTCGATGGCCTGGCGGACGTTTTCTGCCCGCAAACCACCCGCCAGAAAAACGGGTTTGCCGCAGGTTTCAACGATCTTTCGGCTCAGACTCCAATCATGAGTTCGCCCGGTGCCGCCGAGTTCTTTAACCTGTAAATTCGGATTGCCCGAATCAAGCAGAATAGCGTCGACCATTTCCGCCAAGCGGCCCGCTTCGTCCACCGATTTTTCGTCTAAAACGTGAATCACCTGGACGATTTTAATATTCGGCAGGGAGGTGCGAATCTCGCTGTAAGTTCCGCTCCGTAATTCGTCAACCAGCTGGATAGTATTGGTCTGAACTTTTTGATGGTGCTTGATAATGCTTGCTGAATCCGTTTCACTGGTCAGCAAAAATGTCGCAATCGGGGGCGGAACGGTGCGGGCGATCTGGTGAATCTGAGTATCGGAGATGACGCCGGGCCCCGACGGCATCCGGCCAACTAAACCGAGGGCAGCCGCTCCGCAGGAGATGGCTAAAGACGCTTCTCCAACCGATGAAATGCAACAGATTTTCACTTTGGGCTTGGTCATTGGTTGTTCTAAACTATTTTGTCCGCTAATTTATTTCTGAGGCAGCGGTTGAAGATCACTTTTTTTGACCATTGTCAGCCGATTACCGCGTTCGTTGTATTTCACTTCATCCATTATGTTGTAAATAAAAAGGACTCCGCGCCCTGAGGTTTTAAAGAGATTTTGCGGGTCAAGCGGGTCAGGAATAGTATTCACATCGAAACCTTCGCCTTCGTCTTCGACACTAAACCGGGCTTCTTTGCTAGAAACTTCCGCCGCGATTTTTACCAGTTTCTGTGCGTCAAACTTATTTCCATGTTTGACGGCATTGACAAACGCTTCATCCAACGCAATGAAAAGATTTGATTGTTCGGGATTTATCACACCGAGTTTTTCGACCCGTTTCATCAGATAGTCCAAAACCGCGTGCATCGTGGAAACCGTACTGGGTAATTCAAACTCGATCTTTTCGTGCAAATTCTGGACAACTTCTTTTTTGTCAACAAATTGAATTTTGTAATTGAGGATGGTTTCGACCAGATGTTTCAGTTCATCTTCATCAAATCTGTCGCGTCTGAAATTGGCGGCGCAGATCTTAAAGGCTTTGATTTGCTCATCAGGATTGAGAGAAGTGATGTTTGGCAAACAAGGGGCGGCGTTGCCATTTTGATTCGGTTCACCAATCAGATTTTCTCCATCTAAATCTGTGATAACCATATCAAAACTTTGAATATCATCAATTTTCAGAGCTTTCGCACGACTTTCGACCGTAGTCACTTGATGCCCGGCTTTTTCAAAAACATTTTTTAGCGCAGTGGCTAAATCGTCGTGGTCATCAATAATCAAAATTCGTCGTTTCATCAACACCCCGCTTTTTACAAAATTACGTCAAAATAAATTCCTTTGTTGCACATAATATCTCAAATTGGTAGTTTTTTTCTAACAGATGTTAAAGAAATCGGAAAAAATTAAACAAGTCTTCAAATTTGCCGACCTTTCCAAATATACTTTTAAGCAACGGCTGACTATCCGACTGGTGGAGTTAGTCTTTTATTTATTAATTAGCATCATCGGAAAAACGATTCGTTTTGAGATTGACGGCTGGGAAAATTTTGAACAAATTGAGCGTGATAATAAAACGCCGATCTATACGTTCTGGCATAATCGAATCTTTCTCAGCACTTATTTTTGGCGAAAGCGCAGGATTGTGGTGATGACTTCGCAGAGTCTGGATGGCGAGTATATTTCTCGGTGTATTCAGCGCCTCGGATACGGTGCGTCCCGCGGCTCTTCGACGCGAGGCGGAATGAAATCGTTGGCCGAAATGATCCAATTAATGAACGAAGGTTTACCCACCGCTTTATCTATTGACGGGCCGAAAGGTCCAAAGTATGTGGCCAAGTTGGGCGCCACACTTTTGGCAGAAAAAACAGGTCATCCGATTCTTCCTTTTTCGGTCGAAATTAAGAATTTTTGGGAAGCAAAAAATTGGGATAATCTTCAGATTCCCAAACCATTTTCGAGGGCTAAACTCTTGATTGGCAAGCCGCTTTATGTTCCAAATAATTCAAACGAAGCAGAAATTGAAAATAAACGGTTAGATTTGCAAAATGCGCTTGACGAATTGGTGAAACGTGGTGTTCAATGGCGTGAAAGCGAAAATTAAAGACGCTGGATGTCCCCAAAATTAGACCGGGTAACATGCTTGGATCCAAGTATGATTAATCTCCCGGTC
>JANOEF010000739.1:0-4344 GCA_031413075.1 Acidobacteriota bacterium
TCCGGACTGCATTGTTCCGCGTCCTTCCATCTCATTGGCAGTAAGTGCGGTAGTAGCTTCTTTGATCGTCTGAATAGTGATTTTTTCTGCTAAAGAATTTTCCTCGGCAGACAAAACTGATCTGGTTGGCGCAGCCGTCTGAGCAAAAATTTGCCCGAAAAATAAAAGACCAATGAGCAGTGCTGTCACGAATTCTCGTCCGCAAAGATTCCGTTCTTTATTTTGTTTCATTTTAGTGGTTTACCTCTTTTGAGTTGTAATTATTTTTTCGAATAGATTGGCTTGAAAGGTGTGGCGTTGTCAAATAAATGAGGAGCAACTTTCAAAAATATTCAAAGTTGATCCTCAAAATCTGTCTAATTTTGTTATCTGAACACTTTGAAGACGTTCGCTAATCAATTTATACACTTGATAATTGAAAGCTAAAGCGGAATTTGCCACATATTTTCCAGAATACTCACTTGTCCACGCGAGCTAATGAGTTTTGTTTTCGAGCGAAATCCTCATATGCTCGTGATAAGCGGGCTGAAATTCGACCTTAGCCAGACGATTGCCAATATGATCAAAAGTTTTCAACACGCTAATGTTTTTATTGGCAAGATCTCCAAGTTCGAGCGTTTCGGTGCATCCCAAAATTCGCCCAATATTTGAGTGTTTTCATTGTTCTAAGCACCGTTATGGGCTTGGTCGGCATTCTGCAAAGGCAATCTGACGTAACGAGATTGTAGTTTTCGAGAATAGGCGATTGTTTAAGTGCTTTGTCGAAATTGAAATCGTCAATCATTCTTTTTGTTTGTCATAAAGGCAATGATTTGCTTATGAGTGATTGTTTTTTGCATTTCTTTCTTTGATGTGCCGCGAATTTATTATTTTATAACCCAAAAACAGTAGCGGACAAAATATTACGGCAAAAAGGTAGAAAACAAGTGTTGCCCATAACCAACGATCTCCAAATGAAATAAATTTCTCGCTACCGTTGTCTATCCAGTAGGGGGAGATACAAAGTGACAAAAAGCCTGCAAAGTAGCAGACAACAATATATGCGAAAATTAAAAGAGAGACATGAAACTTCAACGCGCGTTTTCCATAACGGATACCGAAATAAAATGCTCCCGCTACTGAGATAAAGACAGAGAAAACAAAAATTAAAAAAAGCGGCATGTCTATTTTCTCCTTGCAACAATCTCAAAAAAGGTCGTTGTCAAAAACAAAATATTTCACTTTTTTGACAAACGTTCGCTAATCAATTTATACACTTGATAATTGAAAGCCATTCCGATATGTGTGCTGGCGACCTCGAAATTTTTTCTTTCGTCACGATAGATACAATTTTCCCAATGCACCACTCCATCAGTTTTTGAGTAAATTGCAGTTTTTTTGATGGTCTCGGGCAAAACCTTTTGCATGTCCGCCACAGCGACGCAATCGCAATAGCCGGTGTAGCAATAGGGCGGATGATCTTTGTCATTTTGAGTAAAAATACGGCGGCGAACTTTCTCGGCCATTTCGAGCAGGAACGGATGTGATTTGACCCCGCGAAAGGGCGACCCCATGGTAATCACCGAAGCCACCAGATCTAATCGTTGAGCTGCCGCCCCGCGCGATAAAACCCCGCCTAAACTATGTCCGATCAGATGAACCTGTTGACCCGTTTCCTGGTGCGCTTTGGAGATAGTTTGAGCCAGTTTATTGACCAAAGTGTTAAGGCAGTCCGCGTTCCAACCGATGTTGGAAAGATACGGGGTGTAACCGATTCTTTTGAGCCAAAAATAAAGGTCGTAAAGATAAAAATCATTGGCCAGGAAACCGGGAACGAGGATGACCGGTGAGCCATCGCCCGACGGAACCCCCCAACCGTAATAGAGCGGCGAAATATGCAAAAGTGTCCAGTCAATTCCGACCAGTGATTCCATCCAGAGCGGTAATTCAAACGGTTTTATATCCCGGTCAAAAAAAATATTTTCAATGCTTTCGATCGCGGTTGATAAACTGACCTCAGACTTTTTGGCTAATTTATTATTCGTTTTGCTGATTGCCACTTCCATGTACTCCCCTTACATATTAACAAACGGGCGGTCACAAGACACACCTCTCAACGCACCATTAGTTTTTGGCCGTCATCACCTGATTGTCCATTGCCTCGACTCCGGCCAGAGTTCTTAGTTCAATGAAAGCCTCTTCTAACATTTCCCGGAACTTATCCACATCGGCCATTGCCAGCGTATCTGCCCCGATCCCGAAAAACAGTTTTTGATCATAGCTGAAAATCGCCGTTCCCATGCCCAAATTGTAGCCGATCGGGACAAACGGATATTGAGCCATCATTCGTTTTCCGTTCATATACATCGGCACCTGGGGACCCGGCACATTGGTCGCCACGGTGTTAAAAACCGGAAACGGCGAGTTCAAAATCGCGCCAATGGCCGATTGCACCGGAGCCGGCATCATTCCATACATAGCACCGACCATGCCCAACCCCGAAGCCATTTGGGTGGCTTTCATCAAACCGGTTTTGTGATTGACGTGTTTGAAAAGTTTGAGCGGGTTTTTGATGTCCAAAGGCAGTTCAACCGGCAAAATTGAGATCAAATTTCCCAATGCTCCGCGTTGTTCTTTTTGGCGCAGCGAAACCGGCATCATAAATCGGCAAAGATTTTTGGCCGTTTCGACGCCGTGCATTTCGCTATAACGCGCAATTGCCATCACCAGAATCGTCAGCACGACATCATTGACGCTGCCGTTTAAGTTTCCCCGAATGGCCCTTGCTTCAGCAAAGGAAAACTCAGTCCAGGCTAATTGCCGCTCACCGCCGCATTGTTTGTTAAAAGGCAAGACGGGGGCGGGCGTGGTCGCCGCCGGCAGATTTTCCGCGATCAATGGAATGGCGCCGATCATCTCCGGATTTTGGGCAAATGTCTGAGTGAATTGCAAAAGACCCTGCTGCAATTCGATAAAACGATTCATTCCTTCTTGCATTGAACCGAGCAATGAATCAAAGAAAACCTGAGTTGCGTCCTTTTTCGGGGTTGCGCTTTTCGGTTCGGGTTTCGGCGGCGGCGGAGACGATTTTGGCGAAATATCAAACAAAATCTTCATCAGATCAACGCCCGAAATTCCATCCACCATACAATGATGAATCTTAGTAATCATGGCTGAACGATTGCCTTCGATCTGGTTGACAATGTGAATTTCCCAGAGCGGTTTCGTTCTGTCCATGACGCCCGACAAAGTTTTTCCGGCCATCGCCATCAGTTCGTTCTGCGTGATTTGTTTATTATGGTGAAGGTGAAAAATATGCTTTTTGATGTCGAAATTGTCATCGGTTTCCCAGGTCGGATGACCGAGATTAAAAGGATCAGGGACAACCTTTTGCAAATATCTCGGTACCAGATGAAGCCGGTCGCCAATATGCTTAACCACCTCGGCGAAAGAAATCTGACCATCAAAAATGCTTGTTCCGCCAATGTGCAACGGCGATTCCGGCTTTTCCAGATAAAGAAAAACCGAATCAAGGGTTGTTAAACGACGATTTAATTCAGGTTGACTCATATTCTAAATTTTATTTCAAATTCGCTATCTTGACGAAGAAAGCAAACATCAAATAACGAAAAGAAATTTGTTTGCCCTAAAATAAAAGTTGCGAATTCTGATTTTGTCCAGGCAAAGGCTAAAGTTACAGGCGAAAAATCTTTGATTTGAGCATTTACAAATAATGCTCTTGCCTCAAAATGCGCTAAATTACCGACTAATCTCAAAGGAACTCTCTGGCTTTCCCAATTCGCACCAATCTCTAAACCAATTTTATAAGGCAAGACATTTACAGTTGAGCCGGAGTCTAACAGTCCCAAAACCTGTTTTGTAATGCCGTTTAACTCAAGCGTCAAAGGCAAATAAGGCATTGGTTCGACCAACGTTTTATTTGCTAATTCTTTTAAGTAAGGATATTTACGTGACTGCATTAGCTTTTTGTTCGTCTAATAATTTCTGTAAAATCTGGCTTGCTTCAAACGCCTCGGTTTGCGAAATAAATTCGTGTTCTTGATTTTCAAAAAACACATCTTCCTCTTTAGCAACTTCGTTCGCCAAAAATTGAATCGCCCGAATCTTGTCTTTATGATTCAATGCTTTTAATGTCGGTAAGACTTCGGTAATCGTCATAACTTTCTCCCTCAAAGACATTTTAGCAGAATAAAAGTAATTGTTATAGGACTTTCGCTTAACTCAAATCACAAAGCCGGAATCGTTGGATTCTGAAGTTGCGATTTGAGATATTCTGTAAATAATCCATTCCTTAATTGATAAACTGTTTTCTTCATTTCTTGGGCTTTCACCTTGATTGAGACC
>JANOEF010000740.1:0-6611 GCA_031413075.1 Acidobacteriota bacterium
CAAACTCTCCCAACAGGTGCTGTTTTAGCCGATCAGAACGAGCTCAAACATATCAACACCTATGGCGAACTGCCGGCTTTTTACGTTGATAAACCTTTTGTTTGCCGGGACTGTGGTGCGGAAGAAGTCTGGACCGCCGAACAACAAAAATGGTGGTATGAAGTGGCCAAAGGACATATTGATTCAACCGCCGTCAGATGCCGGACGTGTCGAAAGAAAAGAAAATGAAGTTATCAACCGAAACACAAACCGAATTTGCACGATTAAGCGCAGAACTAAAACAGGGTTCACGAGTAATTTCCCTCAGTGGCCTGACCTCAATCTCAGCCAAATCGTATGTTTTGAATCAATTACAGTCCGAAACTAAAAAGACTTTGGTCATCATTTCCGATTCAAACCGCGAGCTCGAAACCTGGGAAAATGATCTGGAGTTTTGGAGTCAGAAGTCGAAGGTCGAAGGTCAAGACTCGAATTCCATCCCTCGTCCCGCTTCGCTGGTGACGCTTCCTTCTTTTGAAACCGATATTTATTCCGCGATTTCGCCGCACGCCGAAACTCTGGAACGCCGAGCCCTCGCTTTATGGAATTTGTCTAAAGATACGCCGAGTTTTGTTTTGACCTCGGCTAAATCTTTGGTAACAAAAATTTTATCACCAAAGGAGATGAAAAAACTCGGAGCCGTTTTGAAACGTGACGAAGATTTTCCGCTTGAAACTTTGATTGAAAAATTGACGTCCGGCGGCTATGTGCGCGAAGAGCCGATTAAGAATTGGGGCGAATTTTCGGTCCGTGGCGGCATCGTGGATGCGTGGTCGCCCGATGCCGAAAATCCCGTCCGGATTGAATTTTTCGGCGACACGGTTGATTCGATTCGTGAGTTTGATGCCGAAACCCAACTTTCCATCGGACAGCTCAAAGAAATTTCGCTGGCACCGATGCGTGAATTTGCCGCCACCTCCGACGATTTAAAGGATTGGACTTTTTTTGCCAGAGAAAGATTCTCGGACGAACGATTTTCGCGAAACTTAAAAGACCGCACCCAGTTTGCCGAAGAGGGCGAAACATTCGGCGGTTGGGAATTTTTGATAAGTTTAACTAACCCGAGAACTTCCAGTCTTTTCGATTACTTAAAAGATTGTGTTTTAGTAATTGACGAACCGACCACCATCGAACTTCATCTGAGCGAATTTTATCAAAATTTAGAACGTCGTTTTGCCGAAATCAACGAAAATGACGAAATCGGTTTAGAGCCGGATGAATTATTTTTAACAGTTGAAGAATTACGTGAAAAACTGAGTAATAACAAACGAATTGAGCTGCGGAGTTTGGGCATTTCAGCCAGCGAAACAGACGAAGAGTTTAGTCTCTAATGAATTTTATCGGAATTTTATCAACCAGAATTTTTCGCTACGGTTTTGCAATATTTGGCGTGGCTCTGGTGACATTGTTACTCGAACCATTTCACGAACAACTCAATTCGACCACTGTGGCACTGGCTTTTCTGTTGGTTATTTTAACTTGTGCGACTTTTTTCGGCAGAAACCCTGCGATGTTAAGCGCTTGTTTGGCAAGTTTTTTGGAAAGGCTCAATTATCAATCGCTTTTTGCGAGAAGTAAAAGATGCAACTATTCAAGTTGTGCCGTTGGATGAGAATAAATGAAGTTCAAAAAAAGGTCTATGAAAGAAAACTACTTCTCCAAATTCCTTTAGCCCATTTTGCCATTTTTTGCTGATGTTGAAGCAGAGTTTCAGGCGACCATTCGGTAAATAGCAAGTGATCTTTGGTCATATTAAAGTTAGATTTTTTATAAGCTCCGAGTTTTTCATCAAATGACATTTCATTACTTAATTTATGATTTATTGATGCTTCCAAAAGCGTGTAATTTCCCAAGCGATTTACATAGATTGGCTGATCTGGCGGGAGAAAATTGGTTTCCCAAACCGAACTTGGGTTTTCAGGCAAAATATGTTCAATTGTCGAAGTTGCATCTTCAATTTGATTTTCCTTATTTGACAGTTGGTTTTCCATTTTAACTAAAATGTATTTGATAAGTTCCTTTTTACGTCTGTAATTGATTTCTGCACTCGAAAATAGTTGGGCAAAATCTTCATCTGAAACATAAAGACTTTTTAGTTGCAAAACAATATCGCGGACTGATTTTAATTCTTGTTTTGCAATTTGAACTGCTGTTTTGCTAAATACTCTTTCCGCTTCATTCGGATTTCGTCCGCTAATATTGTATCTGAAAGTTATTGCGACAAGCTCCCGTAACAAATTTTCAAATTCACTTCTGGGTAAAAATTCCAATACCGAAAGCATCAGAGAGTAACAAGTTGTAACCCCTAAATATTTCAACACTTTCAAATGTTTTTGTTCAGATTTGTTCCAAATTTCATCATATGGATTACTAAACCCTGCATAAAAAACTACGTTATTTTCCAGACTTTTCAACAGAATAAAAGATTGCTCCGCATCTCTAATTTCCCTTCTGATTCCTTTGAATAATGTGCTTTGCCTTTCAAGATTATAGCGGCTGTTCCAATAATGCCGGATAAAAACGGTTAAATCATTTGAACTAAGCGAATCTGAAATGCTTTGCCAAAGTGTTTCGGCTTCTTCAAGGTCTAGTTCTCCTAATTTTGCCACTTTACTGAAAAGATAATTTTTGAGTAAATCGGCGGTTGAAAGTTTCACTCCGCGAGCGTTTAGAGTTTCAAAAACTTTGAAAGCATCTAACTCACTTTTAACTTCGATAATTGTAAAAACTAAACCTGTTCCGACAATTCTTTCCAAAAATTCCGATAATTTCGCTCCTAGTTTATTATTTTCAAATTTTACGCTTAATTTTTCATAAAAATAATCAAATGCTTGTTGTAAAAGTTTTTGCGAAGGTTTGAGCTTTGACATTGCAACAGGTCTTCGCAAATTTAACAGAAAACTTTTATAAAAACTGTTGTTATTTCGATTCAAATTCAGTTTAGGATCGGTTGCCAGCCTTGAAGTTGAGAAATTTCCAATGTATCTTTTTCTCTCTTCTTCATATCTAATCAAATTGTTTTCAGTTTCGATTCCTTGTTCCGACCAATCTTTTAATAATTTGCAAACCGCTAAGGATAAAATGGATAGAGTCGTAATTCGTTGCTGTCCATCAATTATTAAATAAGATTCACCTGTTTCATCAATCTGCTGCAAAACCAAATATCCTAAATAATGCGTTTTATCGTTAGGAATTTCTTCAATATCGTTCCACAAATCTTCCCACTCGTCTTTTTCCCAAGAAAAATCTCTTTGGTAAATCGGCACCTGGTAAGATTTTCCGTTGCCAATAACTGTATTGAAGTTTGTGAATTGTGTCATAATTTACTTTTGACTTAAGACAATCGTTCAATGTTTCAAAACAAATTATACAACACTTTCTAATTTATTCGATAAATGTCAACACAACCGTTATTCCTATTTCCAACCGCCGAAATCAAAGCCGAGTTTAATATTCAATCTCGCGGCACGCGCAAGTTTAGCGGTGATATTTCTTCAATGGTAGAAAGCCTCAAGTCTGAGGCGTTAAATCCGCCGAACTTTGTTTTCCAAACTCACGGAATCGCCGATAGATTTGCTGAGATTTTGCGGGATTATGACGTTGTGGTAGATACGAATAAGATAGTTTACGGAAACTTGAGTTCGGGTTTTGAAATTCCTTCGCTCAAGCTCATCGTCCAAACCGAAGCCGACATTTTCGGACAAACCAGCGAAGTTTCGACCGCAAATCAAAAATCGAAGATCAAAAATCAAAAATCAAATCTCGGAGCTTTCATTTCAGATTTTCGGGATCTGAAAGCGGGCGATTTTGTGGTTCACATAGATCACGGGATCGGACGCTTTGAATCTTTACAAATAATCGAAACAAATGGGGCGGAGCGCGAATTTATGCTGCTCATTTACGCCGAAAAAACCAAACTTTTCGTGCCGGTCGAGCGAATGGATCTGGTTTCGCGTTACAGTTCGGGTGAAGCAACCGCACCGACTCTGGATCGTCTCGGCGGACTCGGCTGGCAAAAAACTAAAGCCAAAGCCAAACGGGCGATGCGGGATATGGCGGACGAACTGCTGCGGCTCTATGCCGAAAGAAGACTGGTTCAGGGCTTTGCTTTTTCGGCTGATTCGCCCTGGCAAACCGAGTTTGAAGATGCTTTTCCGTATCAATTAACACCCGATCAAAAGGCTTCGGTTGAGGATTTAAAAACCGATATGGAAACCGCAATTCCAATGGACAGGTTAATTATCGGTGATGTTGGCTACGGCAAAACCGAAGTTGCGATGCGGGCGGCCTTCAAAGCCGTGATGGACGGCAAACAAGTGGCCGTGCTGACTCCAACCACGGTTTTGGCCTATCAACACGCTGAAACTTTTAAAAAACGATTTGCCGCATTTCCCGTCAAGATTGAACTTCTTTCACGTTTTCGTTCGGCCAAGGAGCAAAAATCGGTAGTCGAGGCCACCGAAAAAGGCTCGGTTGATATTTTGATCGGGACTCACCGAATTTTGTCCAATGATGTTAAAGTTCCGAAACTCGGGTTGCTGGTCGTGGACGAGGAACAGCGTTTCGGAGTCGGACATAAAGAAAAATTAAAACACCTCAAAAAGAAGATTGATGTGTTGACCCTGAGCGCGACCCCGATTCCGCGAACGCTGAATATGTCGCTGATGGGAATGCGCGATATGTCGGTCATTGAAACTCCGCCGCGCGATCGGCTGGCCATCAACACACAAGTCGTCCAATTTTCCGAAAGTGTCGTCAAATCCGCCATCGAACTCGAACTGTCACGCGACGGACAGGTTTTCTTTATTCACAACCGCGTCGAAACCATTTTCGCCATCGCCGGACATCTCAAAAAAATAGTTCCGAACGCCCGCATCGTCGTCGCCCACGGCCAAATGAACGAAAAAGAGATGGAGCAGGCCATCCTTGATTTCGTTGACCGCAAATTTGACGTGCTGGTGGCGACGACCATCATCGAAAACGGGATTGATATTCCGCGGGCCAACACGATCATTATCAATCAGGCTCAAAACTACGGGCTTTCTCAGCTTTATCAGCTTCGCGGCCGTGTCGGGCGTTCAAATAAAAGAGCTTACGCTTATCTGGTAATTCCGCCGGAACGCGAATTGTCAGATGTGGCGCGGCGCCGACTATCGGCTATTCGTGAATTCAGCGAGCTCGGGGCGGGTTTTCGGATTGCCGCTTTAGACCTCGAAATTCGCGGTTCGGGCAATATTTTGGGCGGTCAGCAGTCGGGACATCTGGACGCGCTCGGCTTTGACCTTTATACGAAAATGCTCGAACGAACCATCCGGGAAATTCGCGGCGAAATTATCGAAGATGAATTAAGCGTTTCGATCAATCTCGGCATTGATGTCGCGATTCCCAAAGATTATATTTTTGAGACTTCGCAACGCCTGAGAACCTATAAACGTATTTCGTCCGCCGATTCAGAAGCAGCTTTGCGACAAATCTTTGAGGAAATTCAAGACCGTTACGGCAAGATTCCCGAATCGCTCCAAAACCTGTTTGAATATGCCCGTCTCAGAAAACTGGCCGAAGAAATGCGGGTTGTTTCGATTGATAAAACTAATGAAGGTCTGGCCATCAAGCTCGACCAAAACGCCGTCGTTTCGCCCGAAAGTTTAGGACAGTTTTTAGCCGATAATCCAACTGCCAATTTTAGCCCCAACGGAGTATTAAGGGTTGTCGAGGGCGAAAATCTCATCGAACGGGCGCGGAAAGTTCTGGAAACAATTAGAGTGAGCGAATAATTTTATAATGCCTCTTGAATATGTTTTTTTTGCTTGAAGATTTTTTGACTTAGGCGGGCGAGAGAGCAACCCTTTCTCACCTGAAATTTGTTTGAACAGGTCTTTTTCAATTCTAACTTGAGTCAAGTTTAAGATTTACTACTCAATTTAACCACAATGACAGGTCAGGAAGGGTTGCTCTGCGCCCGCTCTTTGAGGATGTAACTTTTTATTGAGCATAGTATTTTGCAAACATCTTCACTTTTTAAGTCTTTTCGTGGATAATCAGATGAAAAATGTAACTGAATCTTCAAACTGTTGAGTAAATTATGTTTGAAAAAGGCGATAAAATAAAAAACTACACGCTTGAAAAATATCTTGGAGAAGGTAGTTTTGGCGAAGTTTGGTTGGCGACCAAGAACATCGAACTTTCGGATGGGGGAAGTCAATTTGGCAGGGAAGGAAAAAGCTGTCGCGTGAGCGATTCAAAAATGATTTTTGAAAATTGGAGTGAAAAGAAAGAAGTTTATGCTGGCAATTCACTTGAATTGTAATTAAACAGCGCGGGCGCAAGCAACCCATACAGAACTGTGATTTTGGTTAGGTTGAGTGGTGAAACTTAAACTTGACTCAAGTTTAAGTTGAAAAAAAACTGTTCAAACAGATTTCAGGTGAGGAAGGGTTGCTCTGCGCCCGCGCTGTTTAATTGCGATTCGAGAGAATTACAAAAAATAAATTTTAATTAAAATTTAAATAATTGAATATTAATTTTGATTTGCGGTCGGAAGCATCCCAGGAATTCAAACAATTAAAACATAC
>JANOEF010000741.1:0-2243 GCA_031413075.1 Acidobacteriota bacterium
GTTTTGCAATACCAGCAATATTGCCGCTGCCGGTTCTTGTTCCGGTAATAAAAATCGATAATAATTTCTCCATTGTTGGCCCCGATGCACAATGTGCGGGTGGTCAGTTCACATTTCAGTGGGACTTCGGAATAATTTAACGTCGGAATCGGAAAAACTTGGCGCACCCGCGAGATTTTAAATTCGACGACATCTTCGCGGTTGAAATGAGGATACATTTTTTCGAGCGAGTTCAAAAACTTTTCTTCGATTTCCGCGTCCGTTTTTTCAAACAACTCATCATCCGGCGCAACATATTTCGGCAAATAAATCAGCGCATTTTCGCCAAATTCTCGTTTATCAACCAACGCCGACATTTCGATAATTCCCGTGAACGGCGTTTCGTCCGTGATGTTCGTCACGTAATACTGTGAAAGAGATTTTTTGGTCAAAAGTGAAGCGCAAATGATGCCTTGACATTTGATATTTGCGAGTTTAATTCGTTCAGATTCAGTCAGTTGCGGACAAATTTGAACTGCAATGTTTGATGGACAAGTTAAGATGACCGAATCGAAATAATCTTCTGTTCCAGTCGCTGAAGGCGACGAATTCAATAGCGTAGGGTGAAACCCTACGTCAGTTTGCGAGGGATTTTCCGTCCCTGAATGGGACGAACTCGCTTTGTTCGACACTTTCAGCGTCGAATCATTCTCGCTTTGCGTTGTCGGGATGCTCCCGACGCTATTAAATTTGTCGCTTTCAGCGACGAAAACTCTAATTTTACCGTCCGTGTTTTTCTCAATCTTTTCGATTCGGTTGTTAAATTTGATTTCGACATTTTTTTCCTTCAAAACTTCGCCAAATCTTTTCAATACAGTCGCATAGCCGCCACGCACATAACCAAACATTTCCTTTTTCAAACCCGAATTTCGTGCCGCATACATCCGTTGAATCGTCGCCCAAATAAACGCGGCAGAAGTTTCTTTGTAGGCTTCGCCGAGTTTGGCTTTGAGCAAAGGTTTCCACATTTTTTCAAACGTCTTTTTGCCCGAAAGTTTGGTGAGCCAATCTTCAACGCTGATTTTTTCTAACGCTTTCCAATCTTTCACCCGCGAAGCATAAAAAATTGTGCCGCCCAAACGAAATTTGCTGATTAAATCAAGCGGTGGAAACTTCAAAAATTCTAATGAGTTAGACATCGAAACGAGTTTGCCATCGGTATAAAATCCGGTTTTCGTTTCAACCCATTCAAACTCATTTTTCAGCCCGATTTCTTCAACAATTTTTCGCGTAAATGAATCGGATAAAAGAGTAACGTGATAATGTTTATCCCAAACCACATCGCCAATTTGCCACGCCGAAGCCAATCCGCCGATTTCGTTGGCAGATTCAAAAACGGTGACTTGATTTCCGCTTTTGGCAAGCCGTAAAGCAAGGGTTAAACCAAGAAAACCACTTCCGATGATGGCGATTTTGGATTTTGGATTTTGGATTTTGGATTGCTCTGAATTCATCCTAATTGATAGTTGAAGAATCTAATTTGAAAAAAGTAACGATTTCAATATCGTCTTTTGTAATGTGGTCGGTGATGTGAAAAACGTCATCAATCCAAGGATGTATTAACGCTTCTTCGCGGTCTAAAATTCTTCCGATTGTATTTGAGTCTTTCCAAGGACATTCATCTCGATTTGTTATTCCGACATTGAAATTTTCTTCGCCTTGCCACAATCTGAATGGAAAACCAACTCGATTCGACGAACTTCCGTCACTGTCCCAATCGCCAAGACTTATAACTCCAAGAACACCGCTATCAAAATGATTCTCCGAAAAAGTCGCGTGATAAATTGCAAAAGCATTGCCGTCTTTATAAACAAATCGGGTTAAACTTGTCATCGTTCCGCCGCAACATTCGCAAATTAATTTCTTCGGTTCGGTTAATTCAATCTCAATCATACGTTTGAAGATTATAACAATTCTTTCACGTTTCGATTTTCAATTTCGTAACGCAAACCGCAAACGCATTCAAATTCCCGTCTTTCCGAATCGTCAAACTTATGAAAAAGCTGTCCGCATTTGCAGACCACCCCGATTGAACGAGCAGGCGAACCAATTACAAGATGAAAATCGAGAACATCTTTGGTAACAAGTGAACCCATTCCAACCATTGCCCAACGTCCGATGGTCAAATCGTTGCCAATCGTGCATCCCGCGCCGATAGTCGCGCCTTCGCGGACGAGAGTTTTGAGCGTGTGTTCGTCAGGATC
>JANOEF010000742.1:0-12558 GCA_031413075.1 Acidobacteriota bacterium
GAAATTGCCGTAAAAGGCTTTGACCCGGCCGATTGAATCAGGACGGTTATAGTCTAATTTATAGGTCTCATGATCCCTGACAACTCTCGGGGTTGGCAAAAAAGGTTCGAGTTCGGCAGTACAACAACACGGACCGCAACCTGGGCCGCCGCCGCCGTGTGGGGTAGAGAATGTTTTATGCAAATTCAAATGAATGACATCTACGCCCATATCACCCGGGCGGGCGACCCCAACCAAAGCATTCATATTTGCACCATCCATATACACCAATCCTCCGGCCGCATGGATGATTTCGCAAATTTCTTTGATGTTTTTTTCGAAAATTCCAACCGTGCTCGGATTGGTCAGCATTAACCCGGCCACTCCGCCTTCGGCACAAAGTATTTTCAAATGCTCTAAATCGGTCAAACCTTCGTGATTTGACTTGATGGTTTTAACGGTAAATCCGGCCAGAGCGGCCGAGGCCGGATTGGTTCCGTGGGCCGAATCCGGAACTAGCATCACACGCCTTTCATGGGCGGCCTCACCATCGCGTTTATCTAAAAAAGCACGAATCAGCATGACCCCGGTCATTTCTCCGTGGGCACCGGCGGCAGGTTGCAACGAAACTCCGGGGAGTCCGGTAATTTCGGCTAAATCTTCCTGCAACTGATAAGCTAAGGCGAGAGCGCCTTGTGATTCGCTTTCAGGCGCCAGCGGATGAAGATTAGTAAATCCTCCAATTCTGGCAACTTTTTCGTTGAGCCTCGAATTATATTTCATCGTGCAGCTGCCGAGCGGATACATTCCCAGATCAATCGAAAAATTCCAGGTTGACATCCGGGTAAAATGGCGGATGATATCAACCTCTGAGACTTCCGGGACTCCGTCAAGATCATCGGAACGGCGAAACTCCGCCGGTAAAAAATCATCGAGATTGGTTTCCTCTACGTCCAATTTCGGCAACATATAGCCAACTCTTCCGGTTTGTGAATTTTCAAAAATCAACGCTTCATTCTGCGTTGGATGCGATGTAACTTTTTTAATACTCATAAATTAGTTCAAATTAAATGATTCTCTGCAACCTTTCAATTGATGTCTTTTTAGACAATTCCTTATAGGGTTCGGGATAGGTCACACCCCGATAAACCCAACCTAATGATAATAACAATAATAATACATAAATGACCGTAACTGTTAATGCTCTTGCCCGGTCAAGCAAAATATTTAATTCTAATATTATCAGGCATAAAACCACCGGAACAAGCGTAAAAGTCAGACGTTCACTGTAATAGCCTATAAAAAAGAAAAAGGTAAAATAAAATCCCAAAAGTGCCGCAATCCAATTTCTTGAAAGGATATAATTTGCCGGGTAGGCAGTTTGCTTTTCTTTATATCGAACAAACCAATTATAGATTTTGAGAAAAAATAAGCCGACTAAAAAAATTAAAACAGTTCTATAAATTGAAATTCCATAAAGTGTTGCAAAAAAAATAAATTGTTGATAAAAATCATTAAATGAAATACTTAATTTATCAAAAACCCAGACAAATTGACGATAAGCGCTGACTTCATGACTATAAATACTCCCATTGATTAATAACAATACCGAAAACCAAACGGCTATCGGGAGGATAAAAAAGATTGGAATTGCCAGAAAGAATTTGATTGATTTGAGTTGCCACAATTTTCCGGAAATGAAAAGTTGGATGGTCAGAGCCAGAATAAGGGCCGGTAATAAAATTAAAAAGTTTCCATAGGTGAGTAATAAAATTCCTCCGAAAAAGGAGACACAACAAAGTTTCTTAAAATTGAGATCTTCTGCCAGAATAATTTTCAAAGTTATCAAGATACACAATAAAGGTGAAAAGATTGTCAACATTTGCTGGTGGGCTGACCAAAAAGATGTTTTGATAACAATGTTTGAAATAAGGTAAAAGGCCAGTAAATATTTTGGGATTTGAGGGAATTTATGATCGGTTAAAATATCAATTATCCGGTCAAATAATAATAAACTGAGCCAGAGAAATAAAAAGTTAAGCAGCATAAATCCCCAATAAATAGGGGAAGTTAACAATTCATCCTGCGAGGCAACGGACCAGGCAGGCAGTCGGGAGACAATCGGAGATATCGCATTACCGACCACAAAAGCCAAAATAACATAAATTGGTCTCGATTGACGGATAGATTCTTTTTCAAATAATTTCGCCGGATCCTGAGCCGTCTCGACATAATTGTAGGAATCACAATTGAGCGGAAATCCGAGATTATTTCCCAGATCAATATATCTGCCGCAATAATCATCAGGAGGTTTTGGGGAAAAGAGAAAAAGCGAACAAAGTAAGGCCGTTAAGACCGCATAGAGCACGCCATTTCGATATTTTAATGATTTGTGGATTAGATTTGGCATTTTCTCACCGCTCGAATAAAAAAAGTTTGATGGAACTTCAATCGGTTGCGGTAGCAGTTATTTTTTTGGCCTTGAAACTGTTGAGTGTCCCGTCCAGCGGCGGCCCGCCGCTCATGAATTGGCAAATGTCCGGTCGGGATCCCAAATCCTATCTGATGACAATCAAATCAACCGAGGGGCGGAAATAATCTGCCGTTTTTCTCTTCGAGGTCAAAGTTTGAAGGGACAATATCACTTCGTTTGATTTGAATGAGGACAAAAAAACTATAGTCGTAATAGGGATAAGATTGATTTGTTTTGACTCGTAGTCGTAAAGTTGGTTTGGAATCAAGTTTAACCAGCGGTTTACTTGGATACTTATTTAACAATTTAGCGGCATCTTGGCCTAAAATATAAAACCCTTTGTCCTCAATTTGAATATAATAACAGCTTTTTCGAGCGTAAAATTTGTATAAAGCTTCGATATTTTCGAGTTTCAGATTACTCTGTTCGAATTGCTGCTGGTCAAATCTTTTATCCAAAGCATTAAATTTATTAAAAGCAACGGTAAATTTTCGAGGCGTAAATTTTTTGTCAATTAAATCCAATACTCCCAATTCATCGTAGAGTCGGGTTATTTCGTCAAACTTCCCCCAACTCCAACCATCTTTTTTGCTCCAATTGATTTCCTTCTGTCCAAAATCAAGAGTCCGTCGGTTTTTGACCTCGATAAAATAGTCAACCCCTTTTTGCGTAAATCCGGCATCATTACTGTCTAAATTAGCGGGCAAAAGTTTGAGTTGTGCCAAAAGATTTTGAATTGACTTTACATAAAGTTGTCTATCATTTAGTGACATTTTATTATTGATCCTTGCCAAAATCTCAGTCAATTTATTCTAAGCAGGGAGGCAAAAGTTCTGCGACCTTTTGAAAATTAAGAAAACCTGGCAAATAATTGATGACATTTGGCTTTTAGTATTTCTTAATTTTGCATTTTTAATTTTGCCTTACAGCTTATTTAGACTTTTTGACTCACTTTTTTTCCGGTATTTTGCAGCTTCAAAAATTGTGCTTGACCCCAATCTTAATCTTGTCAGTTTCAAACCGGTCAAAGTTCTTGGCATTCAAGGGGTTGGGATCTTATCAAAAGAGGGCATAAAGTTCGACCGCTTAACTTTTAGGGAGTCCATTCAAAGCGATATTTTCCATCATTTTGCAAAATCGGTCGAGTTCCCAAATGGTCGTGTAAACATTTGGAGTAATTCTGATGCCGGTAAACTCTTCGTGCACAATCGGGGTTGTAAAAATCTTGTGTTTAGACATTAAATAACTGCTAATTTCAGTCGGGCTGATGCCTTCAATCCTGACATTTGCAATCGCACAGGATTGGTCTGGGTCAAATGAAGTATTAAAACCGATTTTCGGGACATCTTTTAATTTGTTCATCCAATACCGCGACAAATATCTGAGCCTGGCTTCTTTGCGTTTTCCGCCAATGGTGTTGTGAAACAAAATTGCCTCACCGATGGCCAGCCGCATGGCGGCAGAATGCGTCCCGATTTCTTCAAATTTGCGAATGTCGTTTTTATTCTTATCTTCCGCCGCCATCAATGCCCAAATTTTCGGAATTTTATCTTTTTTGACATACAGCATGCCTGTCCCTTTCGGTGCGTAAAGCCATTTATGCAAAGAAGTTCCGAAATAATCGCACTGCAAATCGTCGCGTTTAAAATCAAACTGAGCAAACGAATGGGCGCCGTCAACAATCGTTTCAATTCCGCGCGCGCGGGCCATTTCACAAACCTGGCGAACGGGCATAATTTGTCCCGTCAGATTGATTTGATGTGAAATTAAAATTAGTTTAGTTTTAGGAGTAATTGCTCTTTCAAAAGGAGTTGCCAGATCATTTAAGTCTTTCGGAGCAATTGGAACCTGGATCAGATTGAGCTTCAAACCTTCGCGCAATTCACGTTGTTTGAGAGTGGTCAACATCCGGCCGTAATCCTGGGTAGTGGATAAAATTTCATCGCCCGATTTGAAATCCATCCCCAACAGCAAAGTTTCGAGCGATTCCGAAGCATTACGCGTAATGGCAATTTCTTCGGCCTCACAACCGAAAATTTCGGCTAAACCGGTTCGGATAGTTTCGGATTGGGGTTCGAGGATTTGCCACATCGTGTAGGCAGTGGCATCCTCCTGTTGCCAGGTGTAGCGGACAAAGGCTTCGGTGACGATTCGCGGACTGGGACTGACGCCACCATTATTTAGATTGACAATTCCGCGGGTTACCGAAAAAGATTGCTGGATATTTGCCCAAAAATCTTCATCTGTGGCAACTTGTTCAGGCGAAAGATGTTCGATTTGGCGGGTCTTCGCCTGTAATTTGTCAAAAAGCGCAGCTACTGTTGCCGATGATAAAGCCATCAGGCCGAAGCCTTTGCCGACTGAAGTTAGAAAATTTCGCCGATTAACATCACGAGCGAGTGAATTTTTCATAAGTATTCACACTCCCCAAAATTATGGTTTAAACCAAACTTTGCAAACCTTTAACTAAACTATCAATTTGCTCTTTCGTATTTGTTTCAGTGACGCAAACCAAAAATTCATTGTCTCTGTTTTGGTAATATTTCGAAAGAGCCAAACCGCCGATAATTCCTTTTTGGTCTAACAATTCAGCTAACATTTCCGCAGAATTTTTTGGACACCTGACCACGAACTCGTTAAAGGTCGGGGTGGAAAAAGCAATCGAAAAGCCATTAAGTTTAGCAATCTCTGTTTTGGCATAATTGGCTTTTTGAACATTTTGGTGGGCGACTTCCTGTAAACCCTTTTTCCCCATCGTTTCCATATAAATAGTGGCGGCCAGGGCAATCAATCCTTGGTTGGTGCAAATGTTCGAGGTAGCTTTTTCGCGGCGGATATGTTGTTCACGAGTGGCTAAAGTCAGCACAAAACCGCGATTTCCATTTTTGTCGTAGGCGATTCCCGCGAGTCGTCCGGGCATATTACGAACATATTTTTCTTTACAGGCAAAAAGACCAACGTGCGGCCCGCCGTAACTCATCGGGATTCCCCAGGATTGACCTTCGCCGACTACAATATCGGCTCCGCATTCGCCCGGAGTTTTCAACAAACCGAAAGAAATCGCTTCGGTGACAACAACGATCAAGAGGGCACCGACGGCGTGAGCTTTCTCGGCGATTGACTCTAAATCTTCGATACAGCCAAAAAAGTTTGGTGATTGGATGACGATGGCAGCTATTGTATTGTCTAATTTGTCTAAATTAGTTACTTTCCCGGTTTCTTGGTCGAAATCGAGCGTTTCCATCGGAATTTCACTATGCGTGACATAAGTTTTGGCGACCGCAATATATTCAGGATGAACAGTTTCCGCAACTAAAACTTTCCCGCGCCGGGTGATTCGTTCAGCCATCAAAAATGCCTCGGCCATAGCAGTTGAGCCATCATACATCGAAGCATTGGCGACTTCCATCCCGGTCAACTGGCAAACCAGCGTTTGAAATTCAAAGATATATTGCAAAGTTCCTTGAGTCACTTCGGGTTGATAGGGCGTATAACTGGTAAAGAATTCGCTGCGCTGGATGAGGTAATCAACCACCGTCGGCGAGTAATGTGAATAAACCCCGGCTCCGAGGAAACTAGGTTTGGTAGCACCGGAATTTTTGGCAGCAAAAGCTTCCATTTCGGCTATCACTTCGGGTTCGGATAATGGTTCAGTGACGTTCAGCGCACGACCCAGTTGAATATCAACCGGGATCGAACGAAAAAGTTCGCCAGCCGACTTTAAGCCGACAACTTCGAGCATTTCGGCTCTTTCTTCAGGTGAATTTGGAATATATCTCATTTGGATTGGGGAATGCGGATTGCAGAATTCGGATTGGAAAACAACATTCCAAATCCGAATTCCCACATCCGAAATTGTTTAGGCCTGAGCCGATAAATATTCTTCGTATTCGTCATTAGACAGCATGGCGTCGGTTTCGCCCGTCTTATTCATTTTGATTTTGATCATCCAGCCGGAGCCGTAGCAGTCACCATTGACGTTTTCCGGGGCATCGTTGATACTCTCATTGACTTCGACAATTTCACCGCCAATCGGAGTGAAAATTTCCGAAACAGCTTTCACCGATTCTACCGAGCCGATGGCTTCATGTGCATTAAATGCATCACCGACTCGGGGCAAGTCAACATAAACCACATCACCAAGCGCTTCCTGGGCATAATCGGTGATGCCAACGGTGGCCACCTCGCCATCCACTAACACCCATTCATGATCTTTCGAATACCGTAAATTTTCTAATATTTTTGACATAATGTTTAATTTTTAATTGTAAATGTTTGTAATCAATTGTAAGTCAAAAAAGAAAATTTACAATTAATTATCAACAAATAATTATTTTTCCCGTTTATAAAATGGAGTTGGAACTACTACAGCCGACAAAAGTTTACCTCGTACTTCAATTTTAATTTCTTGTCCGATATTTGCAAACTCAGCCGGGACAAAAGCTAAACCGATATTCTTTTTCAAAAATGGAGCGGGTGAGCCGGAAGTCACCATCCCGAGTTTTTCATCGTCAATGAAAACCGTGAAGCCGTCACGGGCAATACCGGGTTCAGTCATTTCAAAGCCGACCAATTTGCGGTCGAGCCCCTCAGCTTTTTGTTTAACTAAAACGTCTTTGCCGATAAAATTGTCTTTATTCAATTTGCAAATCCAACCTAAATTGGCCTCCAAAGGCGAAATATCATCACCGAGTTCATGTCCATAGAGCGACATCGCCGATTCTAGTCGCAGCGTATTTCGGGCGGCTAAACCACAAGGCAAAATTCCCTCACTCTTTCCGGTTTCGAGCATCTTTATCCATAACTGAACAGATTTTGAGGCATCGGCATAAACTTCAAAGCCGTCTTCCCCGGTGTAACCGGTCCGGGAAATTATCGAGGAAACGCCATCCACTTCTCCCGTCGTGAAATGATAGTATTTGATTACAGATAAATCAGTCTTAGTTAATCTTTGCAGAATTTCGGTCGCTTTCGGCCCTTGAATCGCAATCTGACAATAATCAACCGAGGCATGGCGTAAATCAACATTATAATCGCTGCGTTTGGAGGAAATCCAGTCCCAGTCTTTATCCTGGGTTCCGGCATTGACGACTAAAAAAAGTTTATCTGCGGCAAACCGATAAACCAGTAAATCATCTACCACGCCGCCGCGCTCATTTGTCAAAGCCGAATAATGGGCCTGTCCGTCAACTAATTTAGCAACGTCGTTGGTGGTGATCGAATTGATGAAAGCAATCGCATCCACGCCATCAACGTGAATTTCGCCCATGTGCGAAACATCAAAAAGCCCGGCTTTTTCGCGGGTGGCGAGATGTTCGGCAATCACCCCGGCCGGATATTGAACCGGCATCTCCCAACCTCCAAAATCAACCATTTTCCCGCCGAGAGCACGATGCACCTCGTTCAGAGGAGTTTTCTTTAGATTTTCCATAAATTTTTGGTCTGAAACTGTCAAGGAAAAAGCTAACATTCTCAACGGGTAGCGTCAAGATGTTGAACATTAAAAATACTTGTGATTCAGATTAGGTGAGGCAATTTGGCCGTCAACAATAATTTGAAAGTCACAGAACTTTCGAATCAAAGTTTTGCCGGGTATCAAAAAAACGGGTTGTTTCAGCGAAAATGGGCGAAAAATTGGGGGCAAAATAAAGAATCTTGCGGGTCATTAACAGTTTTTTAGATTAGTCTCTTTCACGATAACGGACAGCACCAAATTAAGCAGGTCAGCAAAAGTTTGACGACCTTTTGAAAATCAAGAAAAGTTTGCAAATAATTGAGTCACTTTCGTTTTTGGGTTTTCTTCATTGTTCATTGTCCGTTGTTAATTGGGCATTGGTGCTTAGTTTCAAATAATTTCGCTTATTTATTTTTCTTTTTCTTTTCCTCTTTGGGGACTTTGGTAGCCGCTTCGGCAATTTGATTACAGTATTCGAGAGAACCCAGAATCAGCCCTTTCTCTTTTTCGTCCGATGACTTGTCCATTCCGGATTTGAATTGCGGCCCCCATTTTTGGCACCCGTCAGCCAGAATATGAACAGCTTTGCCGAACAGGGGATTATTAATATCGCGCTCGGCGGCATCGTCAATTTTCAAAATAGCTTCGTCAAGCGTCTTTTGGATGTCCCAAAAAAGGTCATTGATGGTTCCCGCACGGAGTTCGTCCAAAATGTCCAGATCCTTTTGAGTTTCTTTGGTCGGGGCCGCATTTGGATTAAAAATCGCCGCCAGTCGGCGGTCAATGATCTTGACATACACCTTCATCCTGAGGTCAAGTTCCTGGGCCTCGCGGACCTGCATATCCTCTTTGTCGGTCAAATTATCGCGTTTGGGTTGAGCCGAAAGGCTACTGAACGAAATGAGAACGATAAATGTTAAAATGAAAACTAAGCTAATTCTTTTCATCTGGTTTTTTGGTGGGGACGACGGAATCTCCAAAAAGTGGTTCGACGGCTTTGGCCCGGGCTTCACGAACGGCTTTCATGATATTTCCGACATGATAACCGTAACGGGAGGGTAATTCGCGCCGGATGACCTCGATTCGTGGAATTTGTTTACGCAAATAAATTTCAAAAGTGATGAATCGTTTATCAATTTTATCGCCCCCGGTATCGCTTTTGACTAAAAAATTCAAAGTATCATCTAAGATCGCATTAAACCCTGACAATTCATCCAGGGCCGCTTTAAAACTTTCTTCAGTTGTATATTTTTCGGCCCGCAATAATCTGGCATCCATTAGTTCGAGCGAAATTTTGACACGTTTTTTGGCATCGCTGAGTGCTTCCAGGGTTTTCTTTTCGTCTTTAGAAAGGATTTTTAAAGGCGGGGGGGCAACATCAGCCGGTGTGTCATCGTCCTGGGCAGAAACGTGAGGCATATAGATGTTGACAGAAAGCAGAAAAAACACGGTCAAGAGGATTTTGGGATAATTATTAACTACAAATTGGTTCATTGTTTTTTTCCTTTTTTGACTCCTTCGCCATTTTTTATTTGTCGTTCCAAAGTGGGCAGTCGAAGATTGACCTTTTCAATTTCGAGTTGATTAATTTTATTATCGGCAATTTCTAAAAATTTCTGATAATTTATTTTAGCCTGACTGTATTCTGCCAAATTATCGTGGGCAATGGCAAGAAAATAATATGCGACTGATAAATCCGGCTTTTTCGCGATGAGCCATTGAAATTCAGTTTGAGCTTCGGCGAATCTCTTTAATTCAAAAAGGGAAGTCGCTAAATTTGCATGGATTGAATAATTTTCCGGTTCAAAGACCAATAATTTATTGAATAAGTTAATGGCTGGCTCAAATTGTTTGGCCTGCACCAGGGCAGCTCCGAACCCAATCGCATGACCGACATTATTCGGTTCGAGATTGGAAGCCTGTCGGCAATATTCGAGAGCTTTGGCAGGGTTGGTGCGGGTCAAAATGCAGAGCCGTCCCAATAACACGGCATTCTGGGGATCGGCCACCAGTTCTTTTTCTAAGAGGCTAACATCAGCTGAACTTTTAGCAACGATCCGGGTGCGCAGCAAATTAGCCTCGGAATCTGGGCTTTCCAGCGAATCTATAATCTTAAGGGCCTCGACCGAGTTGCCGCTTTCAGCCAAAACCGTGGCCAAAAGAATTTTCGCTCTGGTCGAATTCGGATAAAATCCGACCAGGTTTTGAACTTGTTCCAACGCGGCCCGGTAGTTTTTTTCGGATAACAAAAATTCGGTGGAAGCGGCGAGGGCAAAAGAATTTTTCGGGTCAAGTGCAAGAGCCCGCGAAAGACTCGTGTGGGCCGAAATCTTTTCGCCTAATTCTTTTTCAAGAGCTCCCCGGGCGGCCCACACCGCCGCATCAGGATTGGGTAAATTCAGCAATTTTTGCCGGAGAATTTTGAGCATCTCAGGCGGGGCGTGTGATTTTATTCGAATCTCGACTAATCCCAGATACGCCGCCGAATTATTATCATCTAATTCAATCACTTTGTTTAAGACCGTTTCGGCTTCGCTGAATTTTTGGTTGCGGACTAAAATCTCACCCAAACTGGTCATCGGTAAGACCCAGTTCCCGCGTAATTCGAGCGCCCGGCGAAAAGATTTTTCGGCTTCGGTCTCGCGTCCGAGTGATTGGAGTGCAGAACCTTTTTGATATTCGGCCTCTGGAAATTCAGGCGAAATTTTAAGCGCATCTTCGTAAAACTTGAGAGCGGTTTTGAAATCGCCTTTTTCGTGGGCATCCTGACCTCGATTAAAGAACCAGACCGGATCATTTGGTTGATCCTCGGTTTGGGATAAAACGGCAAAGTTTAAGGCTAGAAAAAAAGAGATTAAAAAGGCTGAAAAAATGAATGAATACCGATGAGTAGAATACAATTTCATCGTCACTGTAACTTCCTGTTTTGGTTCACTAATATGGAGATTAAAGTCTAACATAACTTGGTTGAATGATCTATAACTTATCATCAAATAGAAAATGGTTATCTTTCCGAGGTTCAAGGTTTGCGCGAAACGGTTCACTTGGGGTAAAATTTTGGCTTTAGAATTAGGTCATCCAGCAGATTCCAAAACGGTAAAAAATGGCAACCCCAAAAGAAAGCTACACGCCTCCGGCAATGCCCACAGTCGCAGAAAAAGAACAAAACTTACGCGGTTTGATGCGCGAAATGAAGGCGGTGTTGGTTGCCTATTCGGGGGGAGTGGATAGTTCATATATTGCTTTGATTGCTACCCAGGAACTCGGCCGGAAAGCTCTCTGTGTGATGGGACTTTCGCCGAGTGTGGCCGCCCGGCAAACACTTGAAGCTGAAAAAATCGCCAATGATTTTAATTTCAATTATTCTTCAATTAAGACTCAGGAACTCGACAACCCAGATTATCAAGCCAACCCGGCTAATCGTTGTTACTTTTGTAAAAACGAACTTTACGGCAAATTGACCCCAATCGCCAAAGAAAAAAATATTGACTTTATATTGGATGGTTCAAATTTGGATGATACCGGCGATTTGCGGCCCGGTCGCCAAGCCGCTCGCGAACATTCGGTTCGCAGCTTGCTGATCGAAGTCGGCTTGACCAAAAGTGAGATTCGGCAATTGAGCAAAACACATGGACTACCAACCTGGGATAAACCCGCCAGTCCGTGTCTTTCGTCGAGAATTGCCTACGGGGTGCCGGTTTCTATTGAACGTCTGAGTAAAGTTGAAAAAGGCGAAGAATTTTTACGAGGGTTGGGATTCAGCGAATTTAGAGTCCGCCTCCATGGCGAACTTGTCCGTTTAGAAATTGCTCCGGCTGAAATGGAAAAGATTTTGCGGAAAGACTTAACCGATTTAATTGCTGAAAAATTCCGTGAGATAGGTTTTCGATATGTGACGCTTGATTTACACGGATATCGAACCGGAGCCATGAACGAGGTCTTAACGGCAAAACTGAATTCGTCTATTTAAATGATTTGATATGATCACAGACATATACAAACTCATTACTGAGTGGCACGGTTATTGCGTCTAGTCTAGAAACGTTTATTTTAAGATTTTCGGCAATTTTGAGACTACTCAGTACTGATACTAAATATAATTAGAGAATTTTATTGGAGATAAAAAAATGACTACAAAAGCTAATCCAATGGCGGATGAAATGCGTCGTTTCAAAGGAACAGACGAAAAAAATCCTTTTGAAGCAATGAGCGAACGGTTTGACCGGGCCGCCAAACTTTTGGGTTTAGACGCGGATTTATACGCCGTGATGAGAGTTCCGAGTCGGGAAATTAAAGTTTATATTCCGGTTCGGATGGATACCGGACATATCGAAGTCTTTGAATGCTATCGGGTGCAGCATAACTTTGCCCGTGGTCCGGCCAAGGGCGGAATTCGTTATGCACCCGATGTGACGCTTGACGAGGTCAAAGCACTTTCGGCGTGGATGACCTGGAAATGCGCGGTGGTCAATGTTCCGTTCGGTGGCGGGAAAGGCGGCATCATTTGTGACCCGGCTCAAATGTCGCTGGGTGAATTAGAACGGATGACCAGACGCTACACCTCGGAGTTGATTGATTTCATCGGGCCGGATAAAGATGTGCCGGCTCCCGATATGAACACCAATGAACAAACGATGGCCTGGATCATGGA
>JANOEF010000743.1:0-6911 GCA_031413075.1 Acidobacteriota bacterium
CAACAATTCGCGGATCATCCGGAATTTGATTGCCATCCGTATTGATTACTATGATCGGTAGGTTCGAATCCGAAAAATTAATAGGTTCAATAAACCAATTCGGTATTTGTAAGTAGGTACGCGAATCATCGGTAGCTTCAAATGCATATTCTTTATTAGTTTGAATGAGCCTCTCGATTGATCGGTGAACCAGATCGCCGGCAATGATCGCTCGAGCCGCATGACGCAGTACTCCAACATCGTGTGTTTCAGAGAGTCGCAGCCAGGCTCCGGATCTCTCAAAACTTAATCGGGATAATCCGCGAGCCGCTGCCGCCCGGACTTCACGGCTCGGATCGGCCGAGGCCATGACAATCGTTTCAAAAACGGACGGATGATCAAATTCTGACAGCGCATTGATGGCTTTCGAGCGGAGGTTAGACGAAATGTCGTAAAGCGCAATCTGCGAAATAGCTTCGACCGAATTACGGTTCTTAAATGCCGACAACACTCTCAAAGAAACCAGACGCATTTCCTCGTCCACTTCTGATTCTTCGTTGACATGTTCGATCGCGCTCAACAATGATGATTCATTTGAGAGCGGAAGCTGGTAAATCGGATCGGGTAATTTGATTTCCGTAATTGAAAAAATTGGCAAAAGAGAATCGGCCTTATTTTTTTCGGCTGCGGCTCGTTCAAATTTTTCGAAATCTTCCTGATTGAGGACTTTGGTTTTAGGAACCCTTTGTTTCAGCGGCTTTTTGACCGGAGTCGGTGCCTTTTTTTTAGGGATTGATTTTAGATTTTTCGAGTTATTTGGCTCGTCACTATTTCGGCGGCTAATCCACCAAAATATCACTCCGCCGAGCGCAATCCCCAAACCGAGAATCAAAATATATCCCAAATTAAATCCTTCCGGTTCAGGTTTTTGAGTTTCGACAATTTTTAGTTTTTGAGCCACCAGAGAGGAAAACCCAAAGAAGATAATCAGAGTGATTTTGATGCCTTCGAAAAATAGTATCTGAGTCGGGGGAAGGAGTTTCATAACTGCTTATTTGGAAAATTCACCGTTTTGATGCACTAACAGTATGAAGTTTTTCAAGAGATTAGGCAATCATCATCTTTTTACTTTTAATTTTGGCGAACCGCTAAAACCCTCAGGTTGACGGTTTGCAAAGCATCGGCGACTCGGTCGGTATTATGCTTAAATTCAAATTTACCTCCACTGAAGTTTACCGCCGGGGCCAAAAAATTTCCGGTGGCATTATATTTGGCCATGATGACACTTCCTTCAATTTTAGCGTCACCGCCGGTGATATTGAGAGTGCCTCCGCCCAAAATCATAACTAATCCCTTAAAGCTAAAATTACTGTTAATAGTCAGGTTTCCGTTGACCACCAATAATCCGGCTCCGTTGCTGGTCAGTTGAGCATTTCCGTTGATAAAAGTAAATTGCGGGACGGAATCGGTTCCGGCATTTCCGGTCGGGTAGCTGTTAAACCAACGACTTCGGACTTTGGAATCAGCCTCCAAATCGCTCATCGTGGATCGTGCTTCATCGGCCGAGGCCAGAAAATTTGGACGCTGTTCAGCGGTAAAAACCTCGTAATTATCACCTTTTCCGGAGACCGTTACCTTGTCGGGTTGATTTATTGCGTTTTCAATTATCGTTGAGTCTGTCTCGTTGGTTAAAACAAAAGCATTCAGTTTGTCGCCGTTATCAAATTTGACTTCAGGTATCCCTGATATGCCAAAGCTAACATCTCCGCCGACTTGAGAGCCTTGAAGATAAAGCAAAGATTCCGTTTCGTAATCAAAGATCATTCTTTTGACTAAAAGTTCTAACTCTTTGCGTGCGCCGTTCGGTCCGTAGCCCGTTACTTTAACCAGTAATCTTTGATAGGGGTCATCACCATCCAGTCCCCACCCATCCGGAGGCCTACAATGACCATGTCTGCAACCATAACCATCAGATCTTCTGGTTCCGTTATTGGGAGGGTTATAAAGACTGCAATGCGTATAATCCCAGGAGCAATGTGCACAACTCCACGGATGCCAGGCCGGTTTCGGAGGTTTTATCCCATCAGCGGGTTTAGTGACGGGGCCGTCAACAAAAGCAGGATTCGGTGTCGGGGTGGGGGTTGGCGCCGCCCCGGCATCGGGTGCTGAAATAATAACACTGAAAGCCAAACCGGTAGCTGGATTATAACTCCCGGTCAGAGGAACTCGGTCAGGCTGTGACGCCGGATAAGTATAGTTAAGCCAATTTGACAGACGCGGAAGCGACAACCAATCATCAGCTTTATTCGACGAAGTTCTAATGGCTGCCTCTCTGAAACTAATCTCGTCACCGCTCCCGTTGCCGCGCAGAATATTCAAGACCTGCTGCATTCCGGCTTCAGCCGCTTCAGAAGCTTGTTTTTCGGCAACTGCGTCCACGGTTGAAGTATTTGACAATGAAGTGACCAAAATAATTGCTCCGGAGACGATCAAGATCAACCCCATCAGCAAGACTACCGTGACTAAGGCCACACCTTTTTCTTGATTCTTTTTACTTTGGGTGTGAAATGACAGGAATTTTTTAATTTTCATAAAATATCTCTCCGTTGTTCGTTGAGTTGGGAATGATCGGCTTAATAGGCAAAAAGGTTCGAGTTACGCAAAATAACCATCGAAGAAAGTTGTTTGGTAATTTCAGGTTGAAAACCGGGTGAACCGGGTTGTCCGATTTGCGGAAGGGTGACACGGATAATAATTTCGATTCTGACAGCATTTCCCGGGGCAACTTCATTTCCGGCAAGATCGAGGTAGTTGAAAGTAAGTCCATCACCATCACCATCGCCGTTAATATCTTCATTATCAATCAATGAGGCAATAATCGCTGATTCTCCGGTATTGACATCGGTCAGGATCAAGGCGCTCCCGCCATCCAGGTTAGCAACTAATTGAAATATCAGATCTTCATTCGGGTCGGTCACGGTTCCGCTGGTCGTTTGTCCCATCAGAGCATTTAAGTTGGCTCTGATCCGGATTTTTTCTTCGGAACAATCTGAAGCGACGAGCCCGTTCGAACTAAGCCCGAACCCGGCGTTACTAATTTCCTGAGACATTCGGCTTAATGCCTGATTGGCATCCGCCAGCGCTGAAACTTGCGCTTCATCGCGCATTTTCCGATTAAGCGATTGAGCTAATAAGGTAAAAGCGAGCGTGACAATAATCAGCGTGATGGTCAACGCCAACAGCATCTCAATCAGCGAAAAACCTCCTGACCAATTCGCTCTTTTATTTTTGATTTTGTTCTTTTTAACTATTCCCATATTTGAACTTTAAGGATTATTTGGCTCTCGGTTGGGTCCCGGACGGGTTATGGACCGATAGGTCGTGAGGGTAATAGCATCACTCGCCACCAGGCTTTCGGACGGCGAAACAGTAATCGTAACCAATTTAGTTTCCGGTCCCGGAGCGGTCGAATCAGTCACTAAATCATTGTCGGTAACGGTGCGAACAACTTTATATTTCATTCCATCGCTGACAACATTATTTTCTGTCACCGTTCCCTTGGTAAGATTGACAAAGAGAATATTTCGAGCTTCTTCAAGTCGTTGTCGCGCCAACAATAGCGCCCCGAATCGCTTTTTCGCACTGTTGTTATTTCGAAACGAATAATCAAATACCGAAACTACCGATAGGGCGACGATCATTAAGATCAAAAGTGCAATAATACATTCAACCAAACTGAAACCGGCTTTACTCCGATTAATAGGAAGCCGCGAAAGAAGTTTGTATTGGTGTCGAAAGGCAAACATATTTTATTTCTGATCGCAAATAATTTTTCTGCGCTGACCTCTAACCACATTTTCCATCATCTTTTATCTCTTTTCCCGGTTTACAGCGACAATCATTAAGCGCAGGCTGTTGGCTGCCGATACAGACGGGTAACGGAGTCGGAGTCGGAGTTGGCGAAGGGTATAGATTCGGCGCAGAGTTTCCAACCAAAACCATCGAATTACTAACATCTGAAGAAGTCGGAGTGGTGGTGACGGTTGGTAAACTTGGAAACTCGGCATAAATATTGGAATCTCCGTAGTCGGACAGTTCAAGCTGGAGCGTTTGGTTGAGATTTGACTTCAAATTGAATAAAACTTTGCCCTCGGCGACGTTTCCCCGCCCATCGATCGTGGCCGTCGGCGGATTGGCCGGATCATAGACAAAAGTAACTCTCCCCGAAAGGGTCACAGTCCGGGATTCGGGAACGCCATTTCCGTCAAAATCAATCGTCACCCGATAGGTGGTCGGGCTGGTGACCTGAATTTTTGACCGTATGTCCCCACCTGCATTTCGGCGTTTAGCATCCGAAAAGGCTTTTTCGACATAGACTTTGAGAGTTTCCACACCATTCGTCAGTTGAAATGAAGACTGCGCCCGGCTGATTCCTAATAAGGAAATTGTCGTCACGATCGCCAAAATCAAAACCGCAATCAAGACTTCAGGAAGACTGAAACCTTGAATAGATTTTTGCCGAACGGGGAATTTATACTTCATCATTTTTACAATGGGCGGATAGCTGGATTGGTGAAACAAAAATGGCAAATTAAACTGTGCCAAAATTAGTTTAACACAGTTTATACAGTCTGAATCAAGTTATTTTCCAGAAAATTGTGAGAAGTGAGCAGTGGGCAGGGAGCAGTGGGCAGTGAGCAGTGAGCAGTGGACAGTGAGCAGTGGACAGTGAGCAGTGAGCAGGGAATTGGCTCACAGCTTACCGCCTACAGCTTACCGCCTACCGCCCACAGCTTACCGCTTACCGCCCACTGCCAACTCCATAAATTGATGTGAGAGAATAATCTTTGGGAATTCCGGCGAATTCAAAGTTTAGTATATAAAACAATAGAAGTTCCACGATAGATTTTACGAATGATTCAAAATAACCATCGCATTTACCTACTTGCCGTGATCTACATCCCGGTGTTTGCTATCTTTGTATTTACAGCCTTAGCCAGTGTATATGCTGACGTTCCTATCAGTCTTTTTCTGCGTGATGCAACATCAACCTTGGACGGTCATCCTCTGACTGGTATGCAATCCAACCTTGGGGTGTTAGTCTGGTCTGCCGCTGTTGCCGTCTGTGTTTTCAGTAGTGCAATTCTTTGGGCGCATTCGCCAATCGACAGAAACTTGCCGGGTTTCTTTTTATGGGCCGGGGTGATTACTGCCGTGCTGATGCTTGATGATCTATTTCTTTTTCACGACGATCTCGCAGATCGGTATTTGGGACTTGATGAAAAGTTGATATTCGTGGGTTATGGACTTTCTGTCGTTTTGTTTCTTGCAAAATTTAGAGGGACGATTCTCAATTCCGAGTGGTCACTTTTGTTCCAAGCAGGTGTTTTTTTCAGTTTATCTATTCTTATTGATCTGCTTCTGGATAAATGGGAATCACCGTGGCGAATCTTTCTCGAAGATGGTTTTAAGCTTCTCGGAATTGTCAGTTGGAGTGGTTATTTTATTAGAGCCGGTTTTCACCACGTAGGCTCACTTATCCGGGGTGACGCGGAAGTGATTGACGCTCCTGAATTGTTAGTAAGAGGATGATTTAGCCTCCCGGAGACTTAATATCGAACCTCACGCTTACTGATGACAGTTATATTATTTCCACCCGATCCACCACCATTTGGAGCGTTAACTGTAGTCTTATTACTAATCCTCAATGCTCCCTTTGAACTACCTTGAACCAGATTGCCCCCAGCCGGGTCGTTCTCATCAAAACCGTTTGTGCCATCATTTCGGCGAAAATTGGCCGCCTGTAGCCAACCATAAAAGGTGGATTGATTTGTAACTTCCATTTGTCCGTATGAATAAACCAAACCCGGGTTTCCGCTTACTCCAATTTGAGAAGTAATTTTAATGTCATTTCCCGAAACCAACGCAAAACCCAATAATTTTGGTTGAAAACTGGGACCATTTGAGATTTCGATTGCACCCTCGGCAATGAGGGTTATCTTAGGCGGTGTTGTATTGTTTCCGCCATTGGTTATCTCAAGATTGCTTCCTTCGGCGTAATAAATACCATCGGAAATAAGACTGCCTGAACCCCATTTCCATTTCTTTCCTGAATCCCAAACCCAGTCGGATAATCCCGCAGCGGTGATTTCAGCCGCAGTCATCGTAATGGCGCTTCCTTTTTTGATGATTGTCCCATTACCTTTCAAGATGTAGTCAGCTTGGGGGCGAAAAATGATTTGCAAAGTTGGGACATCATAAATCTCAGGTGTAATTTTAGGCTGATTATAAAATACGTTTACTCCGACTGTTCCGGCTGTTGAGCAAGCAGAACCACTTGTAATTTTTGACAAATTCATCGAAAAAACTGAACCGTGAGAAATTTTGTTTTCAACGCAAAATTCGCTCGAATTACTAAAGCTCCTATTGGCATGGGCAGAGGCATTAGGACCTTTAACGTTTATTTCATTGGAAGTACTAAAATCACCATCCGCCAAAATCGCCAGACGACCCGGACTAGTGGTAGAACCAATTATAACCTCCGTAGTTGATGTTGCACCGTTTTGCCCAGAGCCAGTTGAAGTTATAACTATTCGCCCATTGCTGTCGGCATTTGGATTACCATCGGTATCCGCCGGATCATCGCTGACTTTGACGACATACTTTCCGTTTCCAAGTAATAAGCCGGTCGAAGGAATAGGTGTTAATGCCGATGGGCGGGTGCTGAGTTCATCGCCTGTATTCGCCACGCCATCACCACTCTGCAAAATTGCGGTAAATTCTGATGGATTAGCCGCAATAACCAGCTGTGTGGCGTGAGTCCATCAGGTCCAGGTGCCTCCCTACCCTTTGTTCCGCGAGCCGCAGTACCTGCTCGCGCTGACGAACACCATCGCCCAGGTCGCCGAACAAGAGCGGCTGGACATCATCCA
>JANOEF010000744.1:0-2693 GCA_031413075.1 Acidobacteriota bacterium
GCTATCGCCTAAAATCGCTTTACAATTTGTTTCAATTTGCGGAGTTTCTTTTTTATAACGCCAATCAATTTTCTTTGTCAAAAATTCTAAAGGATTAATTTTTGGTGGCTCAGAAAATCCTTTAGCTTTCCACCAATTTACTGAATAATTTAATCCCATTGACTTAGTTTGACGCAATTGATTAGACAATCCTTCTCCTAATTTTCCGTGAAGACTGACAAGAATTATTGACATCAATGTCGCATCTATACTACTTCTTCGCCAGTTTAGATTTGCTTTGGCTGAAAAAAGAAACTTTAGAACTTCATCGCAATAACATATTTGAAAAAATTCAGGAGCATTTTCGGCTTCTGATTTGTATTGATTTCTTAATTCGTAAATTTCCTTTAATCGCTTTTGAACTTTTTCCTCTTTTGTCGGATTTAATTTTGTTTTTCCGAAAAGCCAGCCTATCGGATTGATTTCAATGCCAACGCTGTGCCGTCCCAAAACGCCACCCGCGTAAACGCTCGAAAACCGTCCGGCAAATGGGTCAATTATGTAATCACCTTTTTTTGAGTATTCGGATACGACATCGAAAGCAAAACCTATCGGAAACATAGCGTAATACGGACCGAATTTAGCCCAACGAGTTACGGCGTTGCTGTTTCCTTTGATATTTCCTATTTCCGCTAGTGTTGTCATATTTTAGCTTCGACTTCTGATTTCCCTCGCAATATCTTGGAAAATTCGTTTGCCCAAATTTAAAGGTATCGATGCTTCCGCGTGTGCCGAAAGAAGCGGCGAAACCGAATTTTGAAAACGGCTCGAAACTACTTGGTCAAGCAAACTCATTACATCCGCAAGACGCGGAAATTGATTCGGATACGCCGTTTCCAAATCTTTTTGATATTCATTGAATACTGCGATATTCGCAGTAACTCTATAACCATTATTCGTTTTATAAAAAAACTTTCTGCCGAAATAAGTGTCTTGCCCGTATGATTTCGGGCTATCGGACAATTTAATATTCTTTTTTATGTATTTGTCCGTAAGCAAAATAGCGGATTGATTAGGAATTTTTCCCGCGAAACCTTCGCGGTCGGTATCAAGTGCTTCAAAATGATTTACGAATTGTCCGCCCTTTTCAATTCCCAAAATAATCAAATCTTGTCCGTTAATTTCCTTTTGCAGTTGGTTAATTCGTATCAATTCGTCTTCAATCGGTTTTGCCAGCCAAGATGGAGTGCTGAAAACCGCTAGAGAACCATCAATTATAAAAGCGAGTTTTCTTAAAACGTCAAGATTGTTAGTTTTTTCAAATCCACGCAAAACGTGAACCAACCAAATTCTTTCAAGCGTGAACATAATTTGCCCATACATTTCGCCACAACTTCCGCCGTCATTGTGGAGTTCGTGCAGACGTAAAGCATCGCTTGAAAATAGAGTCTTTTTTCTTTCACATTTACATTCGTAAATTCCAAAATCATAAGAGAAATCTTTTTCACAATCTTCAATCGGACATTTTGGCGGTCTAGTATCAGCACCTTTATCACGCTTGATTTTTAATAGATATTCATAAGTTTGAAACAGAGTTTCTTTATTACTCTCATTCAAATCGTAAAAAGGTGCTTCGATTGATAAATCTTCAAACAGCACTTTTCGCATTGACGCTTTTGCTGATTCTTCATCGTCAACAATGACGTTACATCCCGGAATTGCTGATTCGGTCGTAGATGATTCTTCAGTTTTGCGAAAATCCACGGGATTAATAAATTCCTGTTTTTCGAGTTCCCGAATTTTGTTCAGAAAAATTAAAACCGATGCAACGGTAATATATCCATACTCAGCACTCGGAAAACCATTTTCGACGGGAACTTCGTGTTTGCTTCCGTCAATTGCCGCGACTATATCAGGTTGCCACAAACTCGGTTCTAAATGCTGTTTCTCGGTTATTTCAAACTTAGTTTCATCTTCGCTGTTTCTTCTTCTGACCTTTAAACGCGATTCGAGTTTTCGCACCTTGTCGCTGTCCAAAATGCGTTGCAACGGCTTATAAGTCGCCCGTTCAAATATATCTTTATCGGAATAAGGCATAATTTTATGATTTGTCCGTTACGTCGAATCGCTTCACTTGCACGGGAATAACAAAATAATTGCTCAAAGTTTTCACTCGTAAAAATCCTTTGTCTTGCGTTCGGAGAATCGAATTTTCAAAATCACCGAAGTCGTAAAATTTCGTAAGTTCTTTGGTTTCATCGGTATTGTTCAAATGTCCGATAAACCAATTCGCCGTATTTTTCAGAATATTTCTTTGAATACTGCTGACTTCTTGCGTCGAATAAACCATTCCGATTCGATACTTCGCGCCTTCCTTCGCCGTTCGCACCCAAACGTCATCCGTTTTTGTATCACTTCCACTAGGTAAAAGATTATGCGCCTCTTCCACATAAATCAGAATTTCGGTTGGTGTTTTGCCTTCTCTGAAAAGCGATTGATTTTTGCGAAAAATAGTCCACATAATTCTTTCCGCCGAAGATTTGTTAATTTCAGGTTCGCCACTTGATTGGTCTATAACAACAAGTTTTCCATTGACTAAATCGTTGTAAATATCTTCAGCGTAATCGGAACTCGTTGACGCTGTATGTTGGGCAATCGCTTTGCCAATTTTACGAACACCATTAGCGTATTGAAAAATACCGATAATTTTTTTC
>JANOEF010000745.1:0-3217 GCA_031413075.1 Acidobacteriota bacterium
CGAAAACTGATGGATTAGTTGCAACAGGCGATGCGGTGTATGTGAAAACATAACCACTTTTTGCAGCTGCCGCAGTTGTTGCGCCGCCCAATGTCGCATCAATTAAACCGGCAGTTTGTAAATCAGCCATTGACAAAGCGAATTTACCGCTTCCGGTGGTTGCACCGTAAGTAACATTTGCACCGTGCATTGTGCGAAGCGATGAAATTGAAGAACCTTCATTAGCAGCGCGACGCGAAGCCAGCAAGTTCGGGATAGCGATAGCGGCGATAATGCCGATGATAACAACAACGATTAAAAGTTCGATAAGCGAGAAACCTTTTTGATTTTTCATTTTGATTAAATATCTCCTACGGAAATTGTTGTTTTAGATTTTCTGAAATTTTTCTGCCATGTTTCAGGCGAACATATCTAATTCAAAATCCGTGCCACGTCAAAAAACCAGTCCGGAGATTGACTAACAGTATGCAATTAAACAATTTATAAAAACGAAAGGAAACTTACCAAAGGAAATAAAGAGACGTAAATTACATTTATTGGTAAGAGTAAGTCGCAAAAAATGTCACTTGCAATCAAGTATCAAGGCGGAGGGATTGTTGTTTAAGAAATTAGTAAATACGGGGAGACGTCATAATTTGGGGTGTTTCGTTTATGGTTCCAGAACACTAGTAAAAGCTATGAACTTCCAGGGCAAGACTTTAAGTATGCTTCCTCTAAAATCCAGGTGAAAATAATGGAAGAAGAAAGAAAACCGATACTGACATCATACGATTACGCAATTGACAGTGCATATTGTTTGAAGCATAAAATACCGCATCGAAATCCGTCAAACAAGGACAGAAAACGTTTTATCCTCGAATAGCGTGAGCGGACTTTCAGTCCAATTGAAACCTCTTCACTTATTGTGCAGAGTCGTTTAATAATTTTAGAAGATCGAAGCAGAATTTGGTTCAACAGCCGGCCAGATTGGGGAATATTGGACTTATGAAATAAACAACCCCAGATGTTGAAAAACTCACGACTGATTGCATTCCCAAAATAAAAAAGAGAGAAACATGATGAGTGCTTCTCTCTTTAATTTTAATCGTCAGGGCTTTATTCAAATAAACTGAATGTTTAATTCACAGGACTCCCTACCCCGGGATTTGTTTATCTCACTCTGAACTAGTTGTTCAAAGCAGTTGCGGCTTGGACAGCTGTCACATTGGCGAATTGAGCTGCCAAGGTGGCGTCATAATACAAAACACCTTCGGTCGCAATCCCGAATCTGCGGGTTCCGGTCTGGGTCACACCGCCGGTTGTCACAGGAAGTGCTGAACTGTAGAAGGTGGCTGGTGCGCCAGCGCTTGAATTGGTGGCTCCACCGGTGAAATTATATCCACTCTTGACACCTGAACCGAGAACTGAGTCAACCAATCCGCCGCCTAACAAAGTGGCTAAAGTGGCTGAATAGTTACCGGCACCGGTGGTGGCTTGATAAGTCATTTGTGCGCCGTGAAGCGTTCTCATGGACGAAATGGCACTGCCTTCATTAGCAGAACGACGAGCGGCAAGCAAGTTGGGGATAGCGATAGCGGCGATAATACCGATGATTACGACCACGATTAAAAGTTCGATAAGCGAGAAACCTTTTTGATTTTTCATTTTGTTTATTTGTCTCCTAACGGAAATTGTTGTTTTAGATTTTCTGAAATTTTTCTGCCATGTTTCAGGCGAGATTATCTAATTCAAAATCCGTGCCACGTCAAAAACACACCTCCGCAGATTGACTAACAGTATGTAATTAAACAGTTTAAAAAAAATCGAAGGGGTTTAGCTGAAAGGGAAAATGTCCGGTTAATCACATTAAATGGTAAATGAGAGTCACAATTAATGTCATTTATTATCAATTATTTACGGAATAGCACTAATATCAAGTAATATGAAAAAAGATTCCAGCCTCATCTCAGGATGAGGTGAGGTCGGAATCTTTTTACCGGTTTTGAATTAAAATCAGCCAAGAGCCAGCAGGTCAGGACACGAGCTCCGCTGATCACCTAAAACCTTAGAACACCAAAGTCTGGATGGAATGGGGCGGACTTTTTGTTTCAGCAGCTTGACCATCAATCCACAGAAAATACGGGACTTCCTTTTCACTCCGATTCATCACTACGACCGAAATTTTCCCGTCCGGGTTTAGAAAAGCTGTCGAAAGCAAAGCACTCCGACTCGGCGAACTCGCAATTCGTTTTGCGCCGGGCTTAATAAATTTTGAAAAATGTCCGATATAGTAATATGAATTGGTGTACATCAGTTCGCCGGTTTTGGTGTCGGCGTGAACCGGCGCAAAGCAGAAATTCTTCACATGATTCGGACCGCCTGTTTCGTCCAGCAGAATGTTCCAATCAGTCCAACCAACCGTTCCGCTGTTAAAATCGTTAATCATTGAGTAACCGTAGCGTTCGCCTAACCCCCAATTTTTGATTCGGGTCAGATTGAATGACTCGGCACAGCCCTCGGTGAAAATGAGATGTTTGTCCGGGAAAGTTTGGTGGACCAGTTTGACGTTATCGAACATTTGCTCGCCGCCGCTCCAGGGTTCATACCAATGAAAACCTATTCCCCAGGCATATTTGGCGGCTTCGGGATCGCTCAAAATCGTATTCGCCCGTTGGTAAATCAAATCGCGGTTATGATCCCAGACGATAATTTTTCGGTCACCCAAACGTGCTTTTTTCATCGTCGGTCCGAGATATTTTTTCAAAAAATCACGTTCTTCTTCGGCCGAATAAATACACGATTCCCAGGTTTGAGTTGCCATCGGCTCGTTTTGTATCGAAATTCCCCAGATCGGCACCCCTTCTTTTTCGTATGCCCGGATAAAGGCCGGATAGTAATTTGCCCAGGATTGGTAAAATTCAGGTTTCAATTTACCGCCTTTAAGCATATTTCCGGTCGTTTTCATAAACGCCGGCGGACTCCACGGCGAGGCAAAAAGCGTCAATTTACCACCTGCGGCCCTGATAGCTCTTTTAATAAACGGTAATCGAAATTGCCGATCATGTTCAACACTGAAAGATTTCAAATCTTTATCACCCTCATCCACATAGGTATAACTTCCGCTCGAAAAATCACAACTGTGAATATTGGTGCGGGCGAGCGAATAGCCAATCCCTTTTTCTTTATCAAAATAGGCGGTTAATAACTCTTCTTGCTTTTCTTTTGGAATTTTTGCAAA
>JANOEF010000746.1:0-7350 GCA_031413075.1 Acidobacteriota bacterium
TGAAATTATGATTGCTGTTCATTGCCTAGTCTTTTCCAAATGAAATAGACCGGAACGCCTGTCAAGACGATGATCAAGCCTGGTATTGAAGTGCTTGGTTTATAAAATAATAAAACTAAACAAATGACGGTCGCCGCGAAAATGTAAATTATCGGAATTACGGGGTAGCCAAAGGCTTTGTAGGGTCGCTCGGCATGAGGGCGTTTGTACCGCAAAATAAACAAACCGATAATGGTTAAAATGTAGAAAATCAAAACGGCAAAAACTACATAATCAAGCAAGGTGCCGTAAAGATTGCCGTAAGTCGTGACACCTTTCTCATTAGAAACTGTGCGCGGCAATACTAGCAGACACGACCAAACGCATTGCAATATAAGGGCGGTCGCCGGAACTAATTTGGGGCTTAATTGTCCGACCGATTTGAAAAACAAATTATCTTTGGCCATTGCGTAATAAACACGCGCACCCGCTAAAATCAAGCCGTTATTGCAGCCGAAAGTCGAAATAATGATAGCTACCGCCATCATGGTCGAGCCAATTCCGCCGAACATCACGCTCAAGGCGGCAGTCCCGACTCGGTCATCGGGCGCGGTCTGAATTTGCTGCAAAGAAAGCGTCGAAAGATAGGCAAAATTTGCCAAAACGTAAAGCGTGATTACCAAACCTGTTCCGAGCGCCAACGACAGCGGAATGTTCTTTTGCGGGTCTTTAACTTCGCCCGCGGTAAAGGTGATGTTGTTCCAGGCATCTGACGAAAAAAGCGAACCGACCTGAGCTACGCCAAAGACCACAATTAGTCCAAATAGTCCACTACTGACAGAAACTTCGGGCAACGAGGTGAAATAATCCGATTTGATCAGCGCGGCATCCTGGGGCGTAAAAAGATTGGCCCAATTAGCTGAAAATGTTCCGCTCGCGCCGCCGATAATTAAACCTAATAGAACGAGAGCTAACAGGGACAAAGTTTTGGTCGAGGTGAAAATATTCTGAATCCATTTGCCTAAGGCTAAACCCTGCATATTTAAAAGGGTCAGGAAAATTATCAGTAAAACCGCAACCAGTTGTTGGGTCGAAAGACTGAGGGCATAACCTGATGAAATATTAATGGGAGCCACAATGTAGTTTTCAGCCGAAATATCCGGTACCAAAACGCCTAAAAATCGGGCAAACCCGACTCCAACGGCGGCGATGGTTCCGGTCTGAATCACTAAAAACAGGGCCCACCCGTAAAGAAATCCCCAGAGCGGGGAATAACTTTCGCGCAAATAAACGTATTGTCCTCCCGCTTTCGGCATCATCGCGGCCAGTTCGCCATAGCTTAACGCGGCGAAAATCGTCAGTAGCCCGGTGATGATCCAGGTTAAAAGCAAACCGCCCGCCGAACCAGTCTGACGGGCAATGTCTGCCGAAACAATAAAAATTCCCGAACCAATCATTGAACCTGCCACAATGGTGGTAGAATCAAGCAGTCCGAGTCTGCGAATAAAGCCTTCGTTTGATTGTTCTAATTCAATCGCTTCGGTAGCCATAATTTTTTTTGTGCAAAAAGAAATACTTTTTGTCTTGAAAATCAGACAAATTTCCCGTAAAACTCAAATCTAAACTTTTTAGCCATTGGCGAGATGTTCGTTTGAGATATTATACTTGTATTACCTAAACTGTCGAGTGTTTTGATAACTTTTTTTACAGATTCAATAAAATTTCTTTATTATGAACGAAAAGAATAACCATTTAGGCGATATGCCAAAAGAAGATTTTCGGCGGTTCGGCTATGAAATCATTGATTTTATCGCCGATTATTTTGAGAATCTGGAACAGTTTCCGGTGCTTTCGCAGAATCAGCCGAATGATTTACGCGATGCTTTGCCAAAATCTGCTCCCCACCAGGGCGAAGGTTTTCCACAGATTTTTAAGGATGTGGAAAACTTGATTTTGCCGGCCGTTACGCATTGGAATCATCCGAATTTTCACGGGCTTTTTTCCACCTCGACCAGTTCCGTCGGCATTTTTGCCGAAATGCTGGCGGCGACTTTTGATATGAAGGCGATGCTTTGGCGCACTTCACCGGCTTCGACCGAACTCGAACCGGTAGTACTCGACTGGCTCCGGCAGATGATGGGATTGCCCGAAGGGTTTGACGGTCTGATCTATGATACAGCCTCGATTTCGACGCTCCATGCGGTCGCCATGGCGCGGGAAAAACTAAATCTCGGAATTCGGGAAAAAGGGATGAGCGGACGGGCAGATTTGCCGCTTCTGCGGATCTATTGTTCGGAGCAAACCCACAGTTCGATTGACAAAGCCGTCATCTTACTTGGACTTGGGCAAGTGTCAATAGTTAAAATCCCGACTAATGAGCGATTTGAGATGGACGCGGAAAAATTAAGCGAAGCGATTCGTGACGACAAAAGCCGGGGCTATTTACCCTTTTGCGTGGTGGCCACCATCGGCACGACTTCGACCACCAGTATTGATCCGATCGATAAAATTGCGGATATTTGTGAGCGGAACAATATTTTTCTCCACGTTGATGCGGCCTATGCCGGCAGTGCGGCCATTGTTCCTGAATTTCAGCCTTATTTCAAAGGCTGGGAACGCGCCGACTCCATTGTTACCAATCCGCATAAATGGCTTTTCACCCCGTTTGATCTGTCGGTTTTATATGTCAAAGATTTAGATCTGCTCAAACAAACCTTTTCTCTGATTGCCGAATATTTAAAAGTGGCGGAAACCGTCACTAATCAGATGGATTACGGAATTCAGCTTGGCCGCCGGTTCCGGTCATTGAAATTATGGTTTGTGATGCGCTATTTCGGGCAGCAAGGACTGATCGAACGGCTCCGCGAACATTGCCGTCTGGCGCGTCTGTTTGCCGATTGGGTGGACAATTCGCCAAACTTTGAAATGATGGCGCCGGTTCCGTTTGCCCTGGTTTGTTTTCGCGCCTGTCCCGAGCAAATTGAGGATTTAGACGGTTTGAACGAAAGAATGATGAACGAAATCAACGCTTCGGGCGAGGCGTATCTTTCGCACACGAAACTTAACGGCAAATTTACGCTCAGGCTTTCGGTCGGCAGCATCAGAGTCGAGGAAAAACATTTGCAAAAAGTTTGGAAATTATTGAACGAAAAACTGTGAAAAGCTCCCGTTATTGCCGATCTCGGGAAGAAATGATTTGTCTGCCGGGTTTTGTCATTTCCGGCTCAAAATTATATGATTGAAGCGAAGTTAACTTTTCCTTAAGATTTTCAGTTTTTGGGAGATCGTCTAATGGTAGGACTGCAGAATCTGGATCTGCCTATCGGGGTTCGAATCCCTGTCTCCCAGTTCGATTTTGGATTTTGGATTGGTGATTTTGGATTAATTCGTTTGACAACGATAAAATGAACCAAAAAAACTAGTCAAAACAAGACTTTAATCTTAAAAACAATCCAAAATCCAAAATCCAAAATCCAAATGTGGCATGAAACCGAAATCACCGTTCGATACGCAGAAACCGACCAGATGAGCGTCGTCCATCACGCGAACTATCTGGTTTGGTTCGAGGTTGGGCGCACCGATATTTGCAAAGCCAAAGGTTTTTCGTATCGCGAGATGGAAGAACAAGAAGATGCCCTGATGGTGGTCGCCGAAATGTATTGCCGCTACAAATCACCCGCTTTTTACGATGACAAACTGATCATCCGCACCAAAGTCGAAGAAGTCCGGAGCCGCACCGTCCGTTTTATTTATGAAGTTTTCCGGCCATCCGACAGCAAACTTTTAGTCGAGGGCGAAAGTATGCATATTTTTACCGACCGTCAAAAACGGGTTCGGACTCTTCCCGAGAAATACCGCGCGTTGCTGGCAAAAGAGATTGACACTTTAGATGAAAGATCGTTCCCGCCCAATCAGGCTCCACATTAGATTGATTTTGGATTGGAGATTTTGGATTTTGGATCTTCCTCTCAGCAATAAGCAGGTCAGCAAAAGTTTTGCGACAGATTGAAGATAAAGAAAAGTTTGCAAATAGTTGAGCAACTTGGGTTTTTGGGTATTCTTCATTGTCCATTGTCCATGGTTAATTGTGCATTGGTGCTTAATTCTGTTGGAATTTCACCAGACACCTTTTCGGACAATTTCCAAAACCTTATCCATCAACGGCTTCATCATCGTATCTTCTTCGATAAAGGGCACTTCGGCTCTGATGGCATCATAAATTGGCTGAGTTCCCACGCCTAATTTTTTATCCGAACCCAATACTTTCCGCCGAAAATCAACGCCTTGCGCGGCGCAGAAAATTTCCAAAGCCAAAATGGTTTCGAGATTTTCCGCCACATCGCACAGCTTCAGCGCCGAGGTGACACCCATCGAAACATGGTCTTCGACATTGGCCGAACTTGGAATCGTGTCGGCGCTCGCCGGATGCGCGAGAACTTTATTTTCGCTCGCCAGCGCCGCCGCCGTGTATTGGATAATCATAAAACCCGAGTTTAGTCCGCCGTTTTCGGTCAGAAAAGCGGGCAAAATATGTCCGTTTGAGTCTGCATCAACCAGGCGCATAATTCGCCGCTCGGACATATTGCCGATTTCGGTCAGAGCCAACGCCAGATAATCCATCGAGAGCGCCAGCGGTTCGCCGTGAAAATTCCCGCCGGAAATGATTTCGGGTTCGCCCGCTTCGTCAAAAAAGATCAACGGGTTGTCGGTGACCGCGTTTAGTTCATTTGACATCACCCATTCGACATAATCGATCGCGTCGCGCACCGCGCCATACACTTGCGGCATACAGCGCAAAGTGTAAGCATCCTGAATGTTTTTCGGATCGTGTTCGCGCACAAATTCGCTTCCGTGCAAAATATTTCGCAGATTTTCGGCACATCGAATTTGTCGCGGATGCGGACGCAGGGCGTGAATTCGTTCATCAAAAGCGGCCGTTGTCCCGTGGAGGGCTTCGAGCGAAAGACAGCCGCCCGTTTCGGCAAGGTCGGCAAGTTTTTGAGCGCGATGAGTTTGAACCACTCCAACCGCCGTCATAATGGTTGTGCCGTTGGTCAAGGCCAAACCTTCTTTAGCTTTCAAGGTGATTGGTTTTAAGTCAAATTTTTTCAACGCATCTTTGCCCGAAAGTCTTTCACCGTCAACCATTGCCTCGCCTTCGCCGATCAACGGCAACGCCATGTGAGCGAGCGGCGCAAGGTCGCCGGATGCGCCTAACGAACCCTTTTCGGGAATAACCGGGTGAATTCCGCGATTGAGAAATTCAATCAGGAGTTCCAACGTTTCGAGCCGAATACCGGAAAACCCCCGGGCCAATGTATTCGCCCGAATGAGCATAATGGCCCGCACCGTTGGAACATCAAAAGGCTGACCGACTCCGACCGCATGCGAAATCAAAATATTTCGCTGAAGTTTTTCGACCTCATTGAGCGGGATTATTTTATCCTTTAAGGCACCGAATCCGGTCGTAATCCCGTAAGCAATTTGACCTCGGGCGAGCAATGTGTCAACCGCTGCCGAAGCCCGATTTACCTGAACTTTTGCATTTTCGGCCAAAACAATTTTCGGCTCATTCGGCTTGCCGTAAGCCACTTTGACAACTTGTTCAAAGGTCAGGCTTTCGCCATCTAAGATAATTTCTTTCATTGGTTATTTATTAAGGGAATTCAACTCCCTGATAAAGTTCGTCCACCTCAACATCCCAGTCTAAGGTGTTGAGGTGAAAAGATTCGCCTGAGATGTAATCGCTTTGGAGCCAAAATCTCTCATTGTGCTTTTGAAAAAGAGCAATATTTTTGTCGGTTGAAGAAATAAGGAGATATTCGCTAAAACTTTCAATTGATTTGTATTCACGAAACTTTTTGCCACGGTCGTATCTTTCAGTAGAATCCGATAGCACTTCGGCAATCAAACTCGGATTTACCAAACATTGCAGACCACCGGTCACAACAAATTCAGCTTTTCCGCAAACAGTTGATAAATCAGGATAACGATAAGTTGGGAGAATCGGAACTTTGATTCTTAAATTCGCCGGAAACACCCGACAACCTTTCTTATTGGCTTGCGGATTCAGTTTTGTACTTAAATTAACTTCGATTGTTGCGTGTTCAACTGAAACACCACTCATTTCAAAGACCTCTCCATCAAAATATTCAAAGTTTCCTTCGGCATTTTTATCAAACTCAAAATATTCTTCTAAGGTCATCTTTGAGTTTAGCAAAGCGGTCATAATTTTACCTCGACATCATTTTACTGCTTTTACCGGTAGTTTCAAACATGAGTGAATAGGGAATAGTGAATAGGGAATAGTGAATAGGGGATAGAATTTACCGGGATTCTTCACCAGCCACCGATCAACCATCATTTAATTCTGCGGAAAATGTTCCCTTTTAATGACGATTGTCGTTTATTATAATGGAAGGAAAATTATCAAGGAACAATAAGAAATATGAGAGACACGCTAAAAACAATTGCTGTAACCTGCTTTACATTATCAATTTTATTATTTATCACCAATACGGCCCGGGCGCAGAATGACACGACCCCCAAAAAACGGCTCGCCAGCCCGGCGACTGCCAAAGGATTTATCGGCGGTGAGGCACACGATAGCTATGTCATCAGGGCACGTAAAGGGCAAAAGATGTCGGTGCAGATCACGTGGAAACGCGAAGACAATAATCGTGCAGAATTTACGGTCAGCCGCTCTGCCAATTTCTTTAACGCGGATTCGGTAAAATTTGGAAAAGAGTCAAACAAAGGAAAAAATTGGCGCGGAACAGTTCCAACAACCGCCAATTATTACATTTATGTGGTGGCTCATCCGACTGCGAAATATACATTGAAAGTGACGCTCAAGGATTAGTTTTCAATCACCAGTTTACCGTTTTTAATTACTTTTTGGACAAAATTACCGCCGAACTCGTAACAGATTTCGCGGTAATCATCAGTATCTAAAATAATAATGTCGGCCCATTTTCCGGCTTCGAGCGAGCCGGTCTTTTCGCCCAAAGCGATTGAAAAGGCCGAGTTGATGGTGGTAGCGTTAATTGCTTCTGACGGCAAGATTTTTTGATAACGGCAAGCAATCTGCATCGCTGTTTGTTGTGACGGGCACGGCGCCGAACCCGGATTGTAATCGGTGGAAACGGCGAGTGCAGAGCCCGCATCAATCAATTTTCGGGCATCGGCAAAATGCGCACTGCCGAAGTTAAAATTAACCGTCGGTGTCACGATTCCAACCGTCTCCGAGTTCGCCAAAAGCCGAATTTCCTCATCTGAAATCGCGTCTAAATGGTCAATCGAAACCGCTCCCATTTCGATACACATTTTACTGCCGCCGAGATTGGTAAATTCGTCAACGTGAGCTTTGAG
>JANOEF010000747.1:0-15848 GCA_031413075.1 Acidobacteriota bacterium
AGAAGAAAAATATCAAAATTATTGCTTGAACATTGTCTGTCGGTAGAATTTACCGTCATGTCGGATTTTGAACTGCTCGGTTGGGCGAACGGGAAATTGAAGGAATCTAAAACACATGCAGATGATCAGACCGTTAAGCACATTGTCAATTTGGTCGGAAACAATCTTTTGAAACTGACAACTGAATTAGAAAAACTGGCGACTGCCGCCCTGCCAGATGCGATAATTACTCCGGAATTAGTAGAAAATTTAGTCCCCAATTCACGCGAAATTACAAATTTTGATTTAACTGACCAACTTTTGTTAAAAAATCGGAATCGGTCTCTCCAGATCTTAAAAAAGATTTTGGATGATGGCGCCGAACCTTTGATGTTGCTGGGGTTAATTGCCAGCAATTTTCACCGACTTTTTTTAACCAAAGATTTAATGCGACAAGGTATTGATAGAAAAGAAATTGCCAGGATTGTCGGAATGCCGTATCACAAACAGGAAGATTTTATGGCCACTGCCCGGCGAGCCGAGGCGGATCATCTTTCGTGGAATTTACGCCGGATTGCCGAAACCGATTTAGCTATCAAAACCTCAAAAGCAACCCCGCGAATGCAAATCGAAATGTTGGTCGTCGAATTAACTGCCGCTTAAAAACTTTACACTACCAAAACTTGCTGTTACCATACCTCAACAAGCAATACAAATAAAATAAGTTTGGAGCATTATCAAATGTCGGTTGATGTTCGCGCAGAAGTTTTAATTGAGCGACCGCGTGAAAAGGTCGCTCAAATAATGTTTAACCCCAAATGCGATAAAATCTGGATGACCGGGTTGACCAGAGTTTTTCCGTTAACGGCCGGGAATCTGGCCAAAGGCGCCAAAGTTGAGCATATTGGAGATTTTTTAGGACGGCGATTTTCGCAAGTTTTGTTGGTGACCCGGGATGAACCGGACAGCTTTTTAGAATTTTCGGCGGATGAACCCTATTCAATGAGAATCCGCTATGTATTAACGGATGCTGAGACGGGAACCAAGGTCAAAATTCAAGTTCAAAGTGTAGCAGTCCTTGAATTTCCGATGCCGGCCGCCACTGTTTCAAAAGCCACTCAGGAAAAAATAGTTGCGGATTTGAAAAAACTTAAAAAGCATCTGGAAGAAAATACATAATCAGGTAGGGAAAATGTAAAAATAAACCATAAAAAGTCCAAATCTACTTGTAAACCAAATTTTGAGCGGTTGATTTTGGGTTGAAACTTTTTAGTTATTCCCGATTTTAACAGAATCATCGTCCTCTTCGGTAAACTGCAACTCATAAAGTTTTTTGTAGATTCCGCCTTTGGCTAAAAGTTGAGTATGAGTGCCGGTTTGCACGATCTTTCCTCGCTCCATAACCACGATTATATCAGCTTTGCGAACGGTTGAGAGGCGGTGCGCAATGACAATCGAAGTTCTGTTTTCCATCAAATTGGCTAAAGCCTTTTGGACCAATCTTTCTGATTCGGCATCGAGAGCCGACGTTGCTTCGTCCAAAATCAGCACCGGGGCATTGGTCAACACCGCACGCGCTATGGCAATCCGCTGACGTTGCCCGCCTGATAAAAAAATTCCGCGCTCGCCAACCAGAGTATCGTAACCGTGAGGTAATTCTTTGATGAAATCGTGGGCAAAAGCGATTTGAGCAGCTTGGACAAGTTCCTCAGAGGTAGCCTCAGGTTTACCGTAAGAAATATTGTAGCGAATGGTATCGTTGAAGAGAACAGTTTCTTGAGTGACGAGGGCGATTTGTTTTTTTAAGGATTCAATTTTGGCATGGCGCAGATCAATCCCGTCCCATAAAATTTGCCCTTCAGAAACATCGTAAAGCCTTTGAATTAATTTGATTAAGGACGATTTGCCGCCGCCGCTTGCGCCAACCAGGGCAACCATTGAACCCTTCGGAATCGCCACAGAAACATTTTTCAAAATTTGTTTTTCATCACTGGCATAATTGAACGAAACATTAACCAGGTTCAGTTTGTCAGACAGTGGTCCGAGCTCGACTGAATCTGGTTTTTCAGGCAAACTCACGTTTTCATCCAACACATCCCAAACGTCACGGGCGGCCGCAAACGCTTTGTTTAGTTCATTATGCTGACGCGAAATTTTTCGCATTGGGTCGTAACTGCGGAAAAGAAAAAACAAAAAAGTGAAAAACTGAGCCGCATCCATGGTTCGGTTATTGATTTCGCGGAGTCCGAAAAAAAGCAGAATTGAAACGGCAAAAACACCGATCAGAGAAATAATCGGAGGTGAAATAGCCGCGATTTGACCACTCCTGAGATTGGCGTGAGCAATTATATTGGCCACCCGGGTAAAACGCGAATGTTCCCGATTTTCGGCGCGATAAGCTTTGACAATAGTCTGGTTGGCCAATGTTTCCTGAGCCGTATCGGTTAAAAGTTTGTTACCTTCGTAAGATTCTTCGGCCAGTTTTCGTAGTTTTTTACTGAATTTGGCGGTCAACAAAGCAATGATCGGAGCAATTATCAACGCCCCCAGCATCAAACGCCAACTGTAATAAAATCCCGCACCGAGAAACATCACCAACGCAAAACTCTCACGTAGCACATCACGCAAATTGGCGGAGACGGCCAACTCCAGGGCTGAGCAACTGTTGACTAAACGCGAGACCAGATAATTTGTCCGATGTTTTTCGTAAAAAGTGGCCGATTGCCGCAAAAGATGTTCGTAAAGTTCCTGCCTGAGATTCAAAACAGCTGCTTGCCCAATCTTGGCCATGAGGTAAGCTGAAAAATAATCGGCAATCCCGCCAAAAATCGTAAACGTCATTAATAAGCCGGAAATGGTCAGCCAGGCTGAAAACCAGTCATTCGGATCAAAAGTCAAAAATCTTTCGATCCAAATAAAATCACCCGAATCAGCCGTTAATTGAGGGGCAAAGGTCCGGATAATCGGAATTAACATCGTTCCCACTGCGGTTTCAAAAATTCCGCCGATTATCATGGCAAATATAGCAAAGACAAAAGTTAGCCAATGGGGACGGAGATATTTTAAGAGTCGTTTGAAATCTTGCATCGAACAAAAAAATTACCACAGTTTGCCGGCAAAAGAAAAAACGTCTGCAATCATTGTCGCGGTTTAATTCTAAATAGTGCCGGCAATTCTTTTCAGCCGGCGCGAGAAATCAAAAGTGATAAGTCACAAACAAAATTTTGAACTGCATTACTTTAGAAGATATTCCCAACCTCAAATACAATTTTGGGGAAAACAATTTATTCCTGTATAATCTTCCCCTGTGGACACTTCTAATCTTCCGCCAACCGGAAAAGGTCGAAAATTCGAGATGCGAGCCAGAGCTTTGCGCGATTTTGCCCGGCTAGATCGCGATGATGAACGTCTAAACCCGTTTGAATTAGCTCATTACGCTAAACTTTTGGTAGTCACATTCACACAAATTGAACCGTTATTGACTGAGCAGACAAAACTTCAGCTGATTGGTGAGGGTAAAAATTCCTGGTCTGGAGGAGCTTGTTCGCAACCTTTGCCGGACGGCAGAAAATTAATTGTGTTGAATCCGACTCATGGTGCCAACCGGCAAAATGCCACCCTCATGGAAGAGATTTCGCACGTTTTTCTGGGGCACAAACCAAGTAAACTTGCGGTGACGACTTATAACAAAGAAGGTAAACCGATTGCTCGCGAATATCAGGCTGAAGTTGAAGAAGAAGCCTATTCGGTGGGCGCTGCCGCTCTCGTTCCATTTTCTGCCTTGCGTCGAATGGTAAATCAAGGTAAAACTTCTAAGGAAATATCGCGTCATTTCAATGTCAGTCGAGATTTGGTCGAATATCGGATGAAAGTTTCGCGACTTTGGGAAATCTATAAAACAAAAGTAGTTAGCGGATAATTGATGATTGAGCCAAATTCTGAAAAAAAATTATTGCCAAAATTAAGTGTGGTTGATAAGTTGAGAATGTTGCTCGACATCACCAAAACCATCAGTAGTTCACTTGATTTAGACGAACTTATTACGCTGGTGATGGACACTCTCGGCTCGCTGATTCCTTATTCGGCGGCTGGAATCTATCTTATTCAAACTGACGAAAATGGTGAAAGCCCTTATATTTTTAAGTCTAAAACGATTCGTGGGTATGACATTAGTTTTGAGTTGGCTGAGCCTCGTTTGAAGATGGGAGAAGGTTTTATCGGAGCGGCGGCTTTGACCGGCAAACCGATAATTTGTGCGGATGTTTCAAAAGATGAAAGATATTTTCCGGCACGTCCGCAAACTCGTTCGGAAATGGTCGCCCCGATTATCACAAATGATAAGGTAATCGGCGTCTTTGACCTTGAAAGCAATGAGCTTGATGCCTACAGTGACGACGATTTGGAGGTTTTGACGCTGCTTGCGTCCCAAGTCGCAATCATCGTCGAAAAAGTTGAGCTTCACGACCAATTACTTGAGAGAAAAGACTTCAAGCCCAATTAGAGATCGCCAGACAAGTCCAACTCGAACTCCTGCCCGAAAAAGACCCCCGGCTCAAAGGTTTTGACATCAGCGCCTATGTTTTTCCGACGGAAGAAGTTTCCGGTGATTATTACGATTGGGTAAAAATTTTTGATGACCAGATCGGAGTGATTATTGCTGATGTGGCCGGGAAGGGTATTCCGGCGGCACTTTTAGTGGCTTTTTTGCGAGCCTCGCTCAGGGCCTATGTCCAGACCGGATATGCTCCGCATATCGCCCTTTCTAAGGTCAATAATTTATTATGGGATTCGGTTGAGTCGCATCAGTTCATTACAGCTCTCTACGGTATTTTGGACGCGACCAATAAGACTTTTGTCTATTCTAATGCCGGACACAATCCGCCGCTTTTGATTAATTCTGACGGTAGCTTTAGGTACATAGATTACGGAGATTTGCCGCTCGGAATGTTTCGGGCGATGCGCTATCATCAGCATTTTATCCGACTCGAAGCAGGACAAATTTTAGTCCTCTATACGGATGGGATGACCGAGGCCGCCAACGACAGCGGAGAAGAATTTGGCCGAGACCGCTTGGCTCAGGTAGTGTTAGAAGGAAATAACCTGTCAGCTCAAGATTTGATTGATTTTATTCGGAAAGGGGTTCAGGATTTTACCGAGAAAAAGTTTTTGGACGATGACGGAACTTTGTTTGTGATCAAGACTTTGTAAAACGAAATTTCTATAAGCAGCAAGGCAAAATTAAAAATGCAAAATGCAAAATTAAGAAATACTAAAAACCAAAGGTAGTCAATTATTTACCAGATTTTCCTAATTTTCAAAATGTCGCAGAACAAATATTCTGTAGTTTTTATTTAAATTGAAAAAAGCGAAAGGAGAACTTTCGCTCAACCTTCCGCGTTCTTTCAGTTGTGAAATTGTTAATGAGTGGTTAAAGACCCATGTACATTATCTCCGCCCGGCACAATCGGCGCCCGATAATCACCATAATTTATCTTGTCGGTTTTGTTAGAAAACACATAAATATCAAAGCCGTAGGCATCTAAACAATCGGCTAACTCTAAAGAATTGTCGAGATAAACAGCTTCCAAATATCCCGCATCCGCTCTGATTTCGAGTAATCTTTCAATTACTTCAATCGGTGCAAAACATTGAACTGGGTCTTTGAATGTTGCCATATTAGTCCACCTTGATAAAATTGCCCATTACTCACCACGGGCAAACACTTTGATTACGCAAAACTCAGAAAGGTTGTTTCGTCAATTTGAGTATTCCCGGAAATTCTTTTTTAAGTCACAAATAAATACGATTACCTAATAAATTCTTGATTAACCATCAAAAAGGGGCTAGAATGCCTTTTGAAGTAAGAAATTCAAAGGAGACTAAAATGCTAAACAAATTAACCAAAATTATCATTATCACGGTAATTTCGATGATGATACCGGCGACGATTATTGCGCAAAAGGATACCAAGAAAGCTTCTTTATCTGCCGCCAGTCTCTATTTGATTTCGGCTAAGGCGGGAGCTGTTAATTATGTTTCCGGTGCGGTGTTGGTTGAACGAACTGATGGCAAAAAAGGTTTTTTGCAAAAAGGAGATATGGTCGAAGTCGGCGACAAAATCTCAACTGAAGTGGACGGAAAAGCCGAAATTCTCCTCAATCCCGGCTCTTACATTCGATTAGCCGGTAATTCTCAGTTTGAGTTTCTGACAACTTCGCTGGATGACTTGCAACTAAAAGTCAATCGGGGCAGCGCAATGTTTGAAGTAATCGCTGATAAAGACTTTACTATCACCGTAAAAACATCTGATGCGAGATTTTATCTGATAACGGCCGGGGTTTTTCGGGTAGAGGTTGGAGAAACCGGCAGTGGCCGGATTTTGGTTTGGAAAGGAAAAGCTCAGGTTGGCGACATCAAAGCCACAGTAGTTAAAGGCGGACGTTCCGCGACGATGGAGCATGGTCAGGTTGCCATCGCCAAATTTGACCGCGATAAAAAAGGCGAGTTTGAAAATTGGAGTCGGGATCGGGCCAAAGAAATTGCTAAAATCAATGATAAATTATTACAAAGACAAATGAATCGTTCTTTATTTAATTCATTTGGCAATAATTCATGGAATCCCAACGGGTATGGTCTTTGGGTTCAGGACCCCTTTAGTCGAACATTTTGTTTCCTGCCGTTTGGCTACGGGTGGAGTTCTCCTTACGGGTTCGGTTACAGTCAAAGTATTTGGAGTTATTCGCTGCCGCCGCAAATGATTGCTCCAATTTATCAAAACCAAAATGCGAATTATAATAATGGGCAAACGGTGATGAATCCGCCCCCACCTATTTCGTTCGGCGGTAATTCGGGCGGGATGCCTGCTTCCGGAGGAATGCCTGGTTCCGGAGGAATGCCTGCTTCGCCGGGGCCACCAGCCAGCGAAACTAAAGAATCCTTTCCACAAACCTCGAGACCCAGTATAGTGGAAAGAAAAAGAGAAATTGATAACTAAAATAATGAAATGAAGCGGGATTAACAGTCCCGCTTTTTTAGTTCAATAAATAGAATAATGCCGGTTGCGGAGACTCGGTAGAAAGATTTTGCAGATAAGGTTCGGCTATCAAGAGACTTGACTGAAGGCCGTTAAAAATCGTGTGCAAAATAACGCAGGGTAAAAGATTTTCGGACTTGACCCGGACCAGAGTTAAAACCAAACTGAGCAGACAAATCAAAAAAATCGTCGAATAACTCGGATAATATTGAGGCACATGAACAAGCGCAAATAAAAATGTGACCAATCCAACTGCCGTTGCCACCCCAAAAGTTCTCTGAAAAGCCGAATACATAATTCCACGATAAACCACTTCTTCGACCAAAGGGGCGGTAAAGGTGGCCATAAAGGCGACCGCTAAGACGGCCGTTCGGGAACTTCTTAATATTTTAATCAAGTCATTTTCTTTTTCCGGGATAAAATAACCCACCACGCCGGCCACAACAAAAAATCCAACCACAATAGCGACCAGATAAAAAAAGTTGAATCCACCCAATTTCCAGCCCAACATTTCAGTAAAAGATTGCTTTCGGTTATTAGTAACCACCAGCCAAGCCAGCAAAATTGTTAGAATATGAGCCGGAATGACACAAATGATATTTACTAAAACAGCATTTGAATCAGAATTGATGAGATCCGTTAATTTTTGTGCATCGTTTAGTTTGACCTCTTTGGTCAGCAAATAAATAGCAATTCCGATAGTAGGGATTAAAATGATGAGAGCAATGCTGGCCATCCACATTAAAAAAGCCACCGGACTATTCCACGGAGGATTATTCGGACCCAAAATACCTGTGTCGGGTTTAAAATTATCTAATTGGTGATAAAGGGGTTGGTTGGAGTCTTGATTTTGTTGATTTTCCACGTTTGAAAGTTTAACGAAAATTGAATTAAGTTCCAAGTTTAAACGCTACTCCCTTGAAGTTTGTTTCTAAAAGAGATACGCTGTAATCCCGTGGAGATACACGGGAATAATCCAAAACAATTTGTCTTTGCCATCATTCCGGCGCGATACGAATCAACTCGTCTGGAAGCTAAATTACTTCGTCTGATTGATGGGAAACCTCTGATTCTGCACACTTTAGAGCAGACCAATAAAGCTCGACATATAAATAATACAATCGTGGCAACTGATGATGAACGCATTTTCAGGGTAGTCAAAGAAAGTAATAATTCAGTCTCAATGACTTCGGTCAACCATCAATCGGGGAGCGACCGAATTGCCGAAGTCGCAGCAAAGCTGCCTGAAAATTCGATTGTCGTCAATGTCCAGGGCGATGAGCCGATGATTCCGCCCCGCACCATTGAAAAGGCCGTTGAGGTTTTGTTGAATGATAATAGTTGTCTCATGGCAACAACTTGTGAGCGAATTGAGAATGTTGAGGATGTTCTTTCACCGAATGTTGTCAAGGTCGTGATGGATGAAAATGGTTTTGCCCTTTATTTTTCACGTTCGCCGATTCCGTTTCCCCGAGAACTGGTGAAAAAACACGGAACTTTGGAAAGAGCTCTGCAACAAGAGCCGGATTTGATTTCAACTTTTAAGAAACATACCGGTTTATATGTTTATCGGCGTGAATTTTTGCTGAAATATACGATTCTCCCGCAGTCGAACTTAGAGAAAACCGAGATGCTTGAACAACTGCGGGCTTTGGAAAACGGAGTCAAAATTAAAGTTATCGAGGTCCAGGAAAGCTCAATTGGAGTTGACACGATTGAGGATTTTGAACGAGTTCGGGAATTAATTGAGATGAGGTCAAAATAAAATGGAAAGATTATTAAGTTTCTTGCTGATTGTGGTTTGCTCGATCAATGTGTGGGCCAATATTGCCGCTCCATCTCAGGGCGGACAAACTTTGACCGAACCCGGCGGAATTAAAAACATTGACATCATCAAAGAAACATTAAACATAGATTTTTCTGCCCTAAATGATGAAAATCTGCCGGTGAGGAATCGTTTTGTCAATGTCGAGGCAATTTACGAAATTGATAATCCGACAGATTTACTTAAAATTGAGTTGGTTTTTGTAATTGTTTCGGATTCCAGGAACTTTCAGTTTTTTTTGGATGAAAAAGAAATTGTCACCGAACCAGTTGATAACAAAGAATTTGCGAATAAACAGACCTGGAAAAAGCCTGATCAAACACCATTTCAAGACCGCGAATTGATGTATAACCCTTACAATGGGAATCTAAAATCAGCAAAATTTACTCTCAATTTGCCGAAGGGAAAACACACCCTAAAAGCTCAATACAAAGCTGAACCGACGGTTTATAAAAACATTGGAATTATGAAAGGCTGGCAATTTGCGTATTCGCTGGCACCGGCCCGAGATTGGAAAAGTTTTGGCGGATTAAATCTGAATATCAAAATTCCGAATGATTGGCAATTCTTTTCAAACCTCAAACTAGAGCAGAATGGCGAAACTTGGACCGGGAACTTTAATCAGATTCCGGCAGATTTTTTAGCCGTGACAACCCAAGCTCCGGTTCCAACCAGCTATAATACCTGGGTTGATATTTCATTTTTTACCTTTTTAGCCAGTTTGTTTGGGGTGCCTCTGTTAATCGTGGGTTTAGCCTGTTGGCTGGTGTTTCGGGAGAAAAATAGTCAAGCGTACGCAATAGTCGCAGGATTTACCTGGGCCATTTTAGTTGGGGTCAGCGGTTTTTTTAGTCAATCATTTCCAAAAACTTTGATACCCGAAGGTCAATATGCGAGTTATGGTTATGATGATCTGTTCGGCACATTTTTTATTGTCTTGTTGGTACCGAGTGCTCTGGTTCTCGGCATCATTTTGTGGCTGGTGACGGTTTGGCTGGCCACCAAAAGAAAGGGTTAAATGGCAGATTGGATTGGTTTAGTAATTATTATTGGTTGGCTAATCGGTATTTACTTTGGCCTTAAAAGACTTGGAAATAAACCTCAAGTAACCGAAGCTGAATTTGAAAATCGGGTCGCAGATGGGACCGGGTTGATGAGTGCCGGAGTCAACGCTTTAAATGAAGCCCTAAATCCAAACGAAGCCAAAGCAAAAGAGGTTAAAATTCAACTCAGAGAGGGTCGGTTTAATAAAAAGAAACGTGAGGGTAAAGGTAACGGAAACTTAGATTAAGATGATGGAGCAAAAAATGACAAAATATATTTTCGTAACAGGCGGAGTGGTTTCAAGTCTCGGGAAAGGACTGGCGGCGAGCTCAATTGGCTGTCTTTTAGAATCACGTGGGGCAAAAGTTCAAATGATGAAGCTCGACCCTTATATCAATGTTGATCCGGGTTTGATGTCACCATTTCAACACGGTGAAGTTTTTGTCACCGACGATGGTGCGGAAACTGATCTTGATTTAGGACACTATGAACGATTTACCCACGCTAAACTAACCAAAGCCAACAACTGGACGAGCGGTAGAATTTATCAGACAGTTATTCAAAAGGAGCGTCGGGGTGATTATTTGGGCAAAACTATCCAGGTTATTCCGCATATTACCGATGAAATTAAAGATGCGGTCAAAGCTGTTGCCAACAGCGATAATCCCGATGTGTTGATAGTTGAAATCGGGGGGACGGTCGGCGACATCGAAAGTTTGCCGTTTATGGAAGCTATCCGACAACTCGGCAACGAAGTCGGGCGAGGCAATGCAATTTATGTCCATGTCACCTTGGTTCCATATATAGCTGCGGCCGGAGAACTTAAAACCAAACCGACTCAACATAGCGTTCGTGAACTTCGTGAAATCGGTATTTCGGCCGATATTTTGCTCTGTCGGAGCGAAAAGCCGCTTTCTTTGGAACTCCGGCGAAAAATTGCCGGATTCTGTAATGTGCAGGAAAATGCGGTCATTGCCGCTTTGGATGTTCCGACCATTTATGAAGTCCCACTGGCGTTTCACGAACAGGGGCTAGATCAGTTGATTGTTAACAATCTCCAATTATCAGAAAGGTTTCCGACCGCCGATTTGAAGAATTGGCGCGAGCTGGTTTCAACTATTAAAGAGCCATCGGAAGGAAAGGTCAAGATCGCGATTGTCGGAAAATATGTCGAACTCGAAGATTCATATAAGTCTTTGCGCGAAGCTCTGACCCATGCCGGGGTCGCTAATAATCTGAAGGTCAAAGTTGAATGGATTGAATCCGAAAATCTAATGCGAGACGACTATGAATCGCAATTACATGATTTTGACGCGATTTTAGTTCCGGGTGGATTTGGAAAGCGCGGAGTTTCGGGGATGCTCCGGGCCATCAAATATGCGCGAAAATCAAGAACTCCTTATTTTGGCATTTGTCTCGGAATGCAGACCGCTTGTATCGAATTTGCGCGAAACGTTTGCGATTTGAAAGAAGCCGATTCAACCGAATTTAATGCTGAAACCGATTATCCGATCATCTTCAAACTGCGCGATTTAGTTGATGTCGAGGAACTTGGCGGGACAATGCGTTTGGGGGCCTGGGACTGTCAACTAAAAGAGGGAAGTTTAGTCAGCGAAGTTTATCAGGGAGCCAAAATTATCTCTGAACGTCACCGCCACCGCTACGAATTTAATCCAGCCTTCAGACAAAAATTGGAACAAAACGGTCTGGTTTTTAGCGGTGTTTCACCCGACGGAAAATTTGTTGAAATGGTGGAACTTCCGAGAGAAACTCATCCGTACTTTGTCGGTTGCCAATTTCACCCCGAATATAAATCCAAACCGTTAAAAGCACATCCATTGTTTTATGCTTTCGTCAAAGCCGCGCATGTCAATCGTCTCGGAAGTGAAAATTTGAAACACGATGTCACGAGTGAAAAGCAAATAAGGGCGGAGGAGATTGATTTTGACGAGAGAATAGAACTATAACTTATTGGAAATGATCAAAACTTAATCCTTTATTTACAGGTGTTATGCGGGTAATTTTATTAACTCACGGTGGGGCGGAATTGGTATTAGCAGAACTCGGCAAACTCAAAAGCATTGAGGTCGTTGGTGTTTTTATCGAGACTGCCGCCACGCCGCCGCGATTTTTCAGAGAAAAAATCAAACGCTCGATTCGATATGATGGTTATTTAGAAACGGCAAAAAAGTTTTTCGCCAAAGTTCTGAAAATCAAAACTGTGGGCCAAGTTGAAGAACAAATAGTTGCCTCTTCGCGTGAATTGACAGAAGAAACGGCCAGAAAATTTGGGATTGAAGTTTTTACTGTCGAAAATTATCACCACCCAGATTCTCTCGAATTAATGAGAAATGCCAAGGCCGATTTGGCATTATTTACGGAACAAACATTATCAAAGAAAATGTTTTCAGCCTCCCGCGAATTGGGTCAATCAATCTTCATCAGGGATTAGCCCCCTTTTATCGGGGTGGCCCGCCGGTTTTTTGGGAACTTTACAATAATGAAAAGGAAGTCGGATTAACCGTTCATTTGGTTGCGTCCAAAGTGGATACCGGCGATATAATTTTGCAGAAAACCGTTCCGCTGGAATATGATTTTTCGTTTGGAGAAGATTTTGAATCATTTTTGGAAAAATTCAGAGATGGATTAAGAAATATCTGTGCGAAAATTGTGGCGCAAGCCACAGCGTCAATAGCTACCGGAGATTTTCCACGCATCAAACAAGATACCACTTTAGGAAAACGCTATCGGTTGCCGGTCAAAAGCGAAAAAGATGAAATGAGGAGACGTTTGAAAAAACGAAATGCTGAAAGGTAAAATCTTAAATTTGATGGTGAGGACTAATGCCTTTGCGCCTTTTCGGATTTTGAATCGAAACAAAGTGCCGATTCTGATGTATCATCGTTTTAGTCCTGACCATAATTTCAATGCCACCTCAGCTGAAACTTTGACCAGTCATTTAGAATATCTGACCCAGTATTACCAAATCATCCCACTGTCCGAGTTGATCACAAAAATCAAAAACTCAGAACCCATTTCACCAAAATCAGCTGTCATTACCATTGATGACGGTTATGCCGACGCTTTTGAAATTGCGTTTCCGCTTTTCAAAAAATTTAACGCTCCCGCCACGCTTTTTGTGGTCACTGATTTTTTGGATAGTAAAATTTGGATTTGGACGGACAAAACGCGCTATTTGCTTTATCAAACTAAATTAAACGAATTTGGTTTTGAAAGCGGCGGGAGCAAACTTGAGATAAAATTGAGCGATAAAAATTCACGATTAAATTCTGCGACCAAAATAAATTCCGCCCTGAAAAAACTTTCTCAGGCCGAACGTGACAGCAAAATCAACGAATTAGTAAAACTTGTCGAAGTCGAATTGCCAAATTTGCCGCCCCAAGAGTTTGCGCCGATTAGTTAGGACCAAGCCCGGGAAATGGATAAAAATGGCGTGATGATTGAGTCGCACACGGTTACGCATCCGATTTTGACTAATATTAATGAAACAGAATTAATTTTTGAATTGAAAAAATTACGTCAGGTTTTAGAGGAAAAATTAAATCGTCAAGGCAAAATCTTTTGTTACCCAAACGGCAATGTTACGTCACGTGAGAGCGATGAGGTATCAAAGGCTGGTTACGAATGTGCAGTAACTACCGAAATTCGATTATCAACCACAGAGGACAATCTATTTTTATTGCCCCGCATTGATGCCGAACCCGAAATGCCCCGATTTATTCAAGCTACCAGCGGATTCGATAATCTCAAAACGATTTTTTAAGTTTCTCGCCAAATAAGCTAAAATGCGTTTATAATGGTGAATTGTAAATAGTGAATGGTTAAGTTTGAAGTGTCAAAAGTCCAATTCATCGTTCATTATTCATCATTCATCATTTAACCATGAGCAGACCCTTTCAAGTACAAAATGTAACCTTTGGCGGAGGCAATTTAGCTTTTATTTTAGGCCCGTGCGTGGTCGAATCTTACGAGCACGCTTTCAAAATGGCCAGCGCCATCAAAGAAATTTGCGAACGAGTCGGCGTTGATTTTGTCTATAAATCTTCGTTTGATAAGGCCAATCGAAGTTCAAATGAAAGCTTTCGCGGCGGCGGAATGGATTTTGGTTTGGAGATTTTGGCAAAGATCAAAAATGAGTTGAAGGTGCCGGTCATCACCGATGTTCACGAACCTGATCAAGCCGAAAAAGCCGCCGAAGTCGCTGATATTTTACAAATTCCCGCTTTTCTTTGCCGTCAAACAGATTTACTTATGGCATCTGCCAAAACGGGCAAAGCAGTCAATGTCAAAAAAGGTCAGTTTCTTGCGCCGTGGGATGCGAAAAATATTGTCGAAAAGTTGCAGAGCGCAGGATGCGAGAAAATATTACTGACCGAACGCGGTGCAAGTTTCGGTTATAACAATTTAGTGGTAGATTTCAAAAGTTTCCCGATCATGCGCGAGTTTGGGGTTCCGGTCGTGTTTGATGTGACACATTCTTTACAATTGCCGGGAGGCCTCGGTAAAGCGACCGGAGGATTGGCTCAGTATATTGAAAGTTTCGCGAGAGCCGGCGTCGCCTGCGGAGTGGATGCCGTCTTTATGGAAGTTCACGATAATCCTCGTCTGGCTCCTTCGGATGGACCAAATCAATTGCCTTTGGAAAAATTGGAACCATTATTAAAAAAATTATTGGAAATACACGAAATATGTCGTTAGTTGTTGTAGATATCGAATCAGACGGAGCCATTCCGCATAAATATTCTATGGTTTGTTTCGGGGCAGTCGTCGTTGAGCCGAGTTTATCGAAAACTTTTTACGGCCAAACCCGGCCGATTTCGAATGAATGGAATCCGGAAGCATTGGCTATCAGCGGTTTTTCGCGGGAAGAGCATCTCACTTTTGATGAACCGAGCCTGGTGATGGCAAATTTCCGTGATTGGCTGAAGGCAAATGTCAAGGATCGTCCGATTTTTATCTCCGACAATGTGGCCTTTGATTGGCAATGGATAAATTATTATTTTCATTATTATCTAGGGGCCAACCCGTTCGGTTTTAGCGGCCGGCGGATCGGTGATTTATATTCGGGCCTCGAAAAAGATTTTTTTGCCGGTTCGAAATGGAAGAAGTTCCGAAAGACTCTGCATACGCACAATCCGGTTGACGATGCTTTGGGCAACGCTGAGGCACTTTTAACAATCAGAGAACTTGGTTTAAAATTTCCTTTTTAGAGAGACAAAAAGAAATTGTCCACGGATTAAGACAGGCTGGCTTAGATGATTTTTTTAAGTAAAAAGTACACCTAAAAATCTCTGTTGATCTGGGTGCAGCGGTGGATAACAATGATTTCTGAAAACAATCAATCAATGAAAAAACTATTTATTATTTACTTTTCACTTATTTCTTTGTGTATTTCTGCTTTTTCGCAGACCGAACCACGAGCCGCTGCCGCCTGGCAGGTCAAAAAATATGACATTTCGGCCTCAGTGGCAGATCGCTTTTTGAATGCCACAGTCACTTTGACTCTGGAAAATGTCGGAAATGCCGCCGGCTCTCGCTTAACCTTAAGAATAAATGAGTTTGCCGAAGTTATCTCGGTTCAAATAAACGGCGCGACGGCTACTTTTAATAAAATACAAAATGAACCTCTCGGGGGAAGCCGGAACTTACAAAGAATAACTGTGAACCTACCCGGTATTCAACCAAATGCAACTTTTACAGTTTCGGTTGGTTACAAACTAAAAGTTGATGAAAACAATGGTTTGAACGCCATTTCTCCACTCGGTTCCCAGTTTTTACCGCTTTCTTTTTGGTATCCGACACCGAATAGCCTCTATGCTCCACGCGGGGCAGATTTTGCTCCATTCAGTTTAAAAGTTAATTCATCTGAATCGGTGATTTCATCAGGAACGCCAAACGGGACGAGTTTTGAACAAAAACTTAACGGACACCCTTTCTTTCTCACCG
>JANOEF010000748.1:0-4632 GCA_031413075.1 Acidobacteriota bacterium
CGCCACGGCCGAGATCGCGATTGCCATTCCGATCGTGCTCCTGCTGGCGCGGGGCAAGCGCGGGCTCGACCTCGGCGCGTACACGGATCTCAAGGGCTGACGGGTGCGCCACCTCCTGACATTGATTGTCCTGCTGCCGCTTGCCGGGTTCCTCGTCAACGGCGTTCTGGGCAATCGCCTCGGCAAAGGGTTCGTTTCCGTGGTCGGCTGCGGGCTGCCCGTGCCGCAGTTTTAGAAGTTAGATTATTCGGTTTTTCTAAAATGAAAACCGCTCGAACAATTTTTGGACACCTTAAATTACTTTCAAAATTATCCAAACAAAGATTTTTGGGGAAAAACACAACAATTAAACCTGTTTTAGCAGAAGAAAAGATTGATAAATAATTGTAAATTATCAATGGTTAATTGTTAATTAAAGAACAAATCCAAAATTTACAAGCCTTTCAATCATTAACAATTAACAATTTACCATTAATAATTAGTAAACTTATGACACCAGTAGCAGAAAAAGAAATCATCAAATTACCATCAGACCAAGACATTTCAGGTCGAACTTTCGGCGCGGAAGAAATTGCCGCCGTCACGGAAGTGTTGCAATCAGGCGTGTTAATCACAACCAAAGGAAAATACGGCAAACTGCTCGAAAAAGAATTCGCCGAAAAATTGGGCGTGAAATATGCGTATGCGTGTAATTCAGGTTCAGCCGCAGTTCACGTTGCGATTGCGGCGATAAATCCCAATCCGGGTGATGAAATCGTGACCACTTCGATTACCGATATGGGCGCGTTGACTCCGATCATCTTCCAGGGTGCGATTCCTGTTTTCGCAGACGTTTGCCCGAAAACTTTGAATGTCACGGCACAGACCATCGAAAAAGTTTTATCGCCGAAAACAAAGGCGATTATCGTGACGCATTTGTTCGGAAATCCGTGCGATATGAAGCCGATTATGGAACTCGCCGATGCTCGCGGAATTCCCGTAATTGAAGACACGGCGCAATCTTTTATGGCAACTTGTGATGGAAAATATGTTGGAACAATCGGCAAAATCGGCGCATTTTCTTTCCAACAAGGCAAGCAAATGACCACCGGCGAAGGCGGAATTGTGGTCACAAATGACGATGCGATTGCGCGGAGAATGTATCTTTTCATCAACAAAGCGTGGGGCTACGGCGACCCAAATCCCGACCATTATTTTGCTTCGTTGAATTACCGGATGACCGAATTGCAAGCCGCCGTTTCGTATGAACAATTGAAAAAATTGGACTTTTCAGTCTCGCAACGGCAAAAAATGGCGAAGTTGTTAGACGAAAAAATTGCAGATATTGACGGCATCGAAAGTTATAAACCGGCGACGGGTTCAACCATGACTTATTGGAAATTCTGTCTGCGAGTTGACGATACCAAGATCGCAGACGGTTCAGTTGGATTGGCTCAAGCATTGAAAGTATATGATGTTGCCTCAGCACCGCGTTATGTCGTCAAACCAGCCTATAAATGTATGGTTTTCCGCGATCAAAACACTTTTGGCGACAGTCACTATCCGTTCAATTTGGCGCGCCCCGAAGCGGTTGATTACAACGACGACAATTTCCAAGGCACAATCAAAGGCTTACACGATGTTTTAGTTTTGCCGATCAACGAAAAATATACGGAAGAACATATCGAATTTTTGGCTTCGTCAATCCGCGAGGCTGTCGAGGCTACTAGAAAATAAATTGAAACACATAGAAACATAGAAACATAGAAAACATAGAAAAATTTGGTTAAAAAGAACTATGTGTTCTATGTGAATCCTATGTTCCTATGTGTTGAAAAAATCTTATGAAAAAACTCAAATTTGGTTTAATCGGAGCAGGTGGAATTGCTCAAGCCTACGCCCAAGCGTTCACGCAGAGTGAATGTTGTGAATTAGTTGCAGTTGCCGATGTGCGTGAAGAAGCGGCCAAAGCGTTGGCGGAAATTGTCGGTGGAAAATCTTATACCGATTACAAAGTTTTGGCTGAAAACGAAACTTTAGATGCTGTAATAGTTTCAACTCCGCCGAAATCGCATCCTGAAATTGCGTGCTTCTTTTTAGAACGCAAAGTTCCCGTTTTGTGCGAAAAACCGTTGTGCTTAACAGTTGCCGAAGCCGAAAAAATGATTGCCACCGCCGAGAAAAACAAGGTGCAATTTACGATGGCTTCAAAATTCCGTTATTGCGACGACGTTATCAAAGCGAAAGGAATTGTCGCGTCGGGAATTTTGGGTGATGTCATTCAGTTTGAAAATGCGTTCACGGCAAAAGTTGATATGTCGAAACGTTGGAACTCGGACGCAGAAGTTTCCGGTGGCGGCGTTTTGATTGATAACGGAACGCATTCGGTTGATATTATTCGTTATTTCCTCGGCGGCATCGAATCAATTTTGGCAGTCGAAGCGGGCGCAACCCAAGATTTGTCAGTTGATGAAAACGTCAAATTATTGGCGAAAACGAAAAGCGGAATTACCGCCAGCGTTGATTTAACCTGGGGCATCAACAAAGAATTGCCCAATTTTATCAGCATTTACGGCACAGGCGGAACTTTGCACATCGGCTGGCGCGAATCAAAATATAAACTCAATTCGTCGCCCGACTGGACGGTTTTCGGCACCGGCTACGACAAAGTTGCGTCGTTCAAAGGCAAAATCGAAAACTTTTCACACGCTCTTCAAGGCAAAGAAGATTTGTTGATTCAGCCATCGGACGCGCTCGCATCGGTGCAAGTCATCGAAGCCGCTTACAAATCGCTCAATCAAAACCTGTGGCAAACGGTAGTTGAAAAAGTTGAAATCGCAAAATTGTAAGGGCGACGGCTTGTCCTCGCCCATTCGACTTGTAAGGGCGACGGCTTGTCCTCGCCCGTTCGACTCGACCTCTGCTCAACCCGGGCGACCACAAGGGATCACCCCTACAAATTATGTCCAACAAAATCCATCCAACCGCAATAATCGAAGAAAACGTCTCAATCGGCGAAGGCACGAGCGTTTGGGATAACGTCCATATCCGCCACGGGGCGATCATTGGCGAAGAATGTATTATTGGCGAAAAGAGTTATATCGCCTACGCTGTCAAAATCGGCAATCGCGTCAAAATCAACGCCATGGTGTATATCTGCGCCGAAGTGACGATTGAAGACGGCGTGATGATTTCCGCCGCCACAACATTCACCAATGACCGTTTCCCGCGGGCGACTTTCCCCGATTTGAAAACTTTGCGTCCCAGTGAACCTGACGAACACACGCTCAAAACTCTCGTCCGCGAAGGCGCGACCATCGGCGCGGGCTGCACTATTGGAAATGATTTGGAAATCGGACGTTGGGCCATGGTCGGAATGGGTTCGCTGGTGACGAAAAGTGTTTCCGATTTTCATCTGGTAATTGGTTCGCCTGCCCGTTCAATCGGTGCGGTTTGCAAATGCGGACAGCTTTTTTATAAGTTTTCAACTGAAGATGCGGAAAAAGTTAAAGCGAAATGTTCTATTTGTGGCTTACATTATGCGATAGCAAAACAAAATGTGAAGGAAATTATGAGTAACATGAAAAATAGACGAGCAAATCTAAATTTTGAAGAAATGAATATTCTAATAGGCACTTCTCTTCGTTATGAAGAAACTGGTGAGGAAGCAAAAGTCATTGCTCCAAAAAAAGTTTTATTCAGAGGTGAAGAAGTATCTTTAACTAGGGCTACACAAAATGTTCTCGGAGAAAATAAAAGGTCTTTACGCGACTTTAGAATTTGGACATACAATGGGAGAAATTTTATGGACATTTATGACGAAGTTTACGGCGAAAAAGCATGACAGATCTGATTAATGTCTAAAAACATCGCCATCATCGGCTCTGGTTTCCTCGGCTTAACGCTCGCCTTACGATTAGCCGAAAGCGGAAACCAGGTCACCATTTTTGAATCTGCCAGCGAAATCGGCGGACTCGCAAGCGTGTGGCAAATCGGCGAGGTAGTTTGGGATAGACATTATCACGTTACTCTTTTATCTGATTCATTTACAAAAAAAATTATTGGCGAATTGGGTTTGGAAAATGAATTTGAATGGGTGGAAACGAAGACGGGTTTTTATACTGACGGCAAACTTGTTTCGATGTCGAACACGCTTGAATTTTTGAAATTTCCGCCGCTGGATTTGATCTCAAAATTCCGTTTGGGCGGAACAATTTTTTACGCCGCGCGAGTCAAAGATTGGAAAGCGCTCGAAAAAATCAGCGTCGAAGATTGGCTGACGCGCCTTTCGGGCAAAAAGACGTTTGAAAAAATGTGGAAACCTCTGCTCAAAGCCAAATTGGGCGAGGCTTACCGAGAAACTTCCGCTGCATTTATTTGGGCAACGATTCAACGGATGTATGCTGCCCGAAATTCGGGGTTAAAAAAGGAAATGTTCGGCTATGTGCGCGGCGGTTATGCGACAGTTTTGAAAAGATTTGGCGAACATTTACAAGAGAAGAATGTTTCAATAAAACTAAACAGTCGTGTTGTCCAGATTGAAAAAAATGTGGATGGGAAGGTCTCGGTTTTCGTCGCTGAAAGTGACAAATTTAATAGCGTCGGGAGAATCCCGACGACCGAAACAGAAAATAATCCGACGCTGAAAGTGTC
>JANOEF010000749.1:0-20841 GCA_031413075.1 Acidobacteriota bacterium
CACCATCTTCGGCAATCCGGACTTCCGAATTGCGAATCGGTTTGCCGACCGTTCCGACCCGGACGTTGATCGGATTATTTGAGGTAATGACCGGAGAGGTTTCAGTCAATCCGTAACCCTGCATAATTTTGACCCCGACTCCGTTGAAAATATAGAAAATTTCATCTGACAGGGCAGCCCCGCCGGTGATGCAAAAACGCAGGTTTCCGCCGAAAAAAGCCCTAAATTTGGAAAAAACAAGTTTGTCGGCCAGACTATGCTTGATTGCCAGCATTCGCGGAACCCGTTGCTGATGTTCGGTCAGATAAGAATACTCTTTACCGATTTTGATAGCCCAGTCAAAAATTTTGCCTTTCAGCGAACCGGCTTGCGAAGCCTTGAGGCGCGCCTTGGCATAAACTTTTTCAAATATTCGCGGCACGCCGACAAAGACCGTCGGACGAACTTCCTGCAAATTATCCGCCACCTTTTCAATTGATTCGGCATAATAAACCGACATCCCGTTGAAAAGATAGAGATACATCCCGGTCCGTTCAAAAACGTGCGATAAAGGTAATACCGATAAGGATGTATCTCTATCGGCAAAACTGAAATTTTCCGAGGCATCGATCACATTGGAAATCACATTCTCGTGCGAAAGCATCACCCCTTTCGGTTCGCCTGTCGTCCCGCTAGTGTAAATCAAGGTGGCAACGTCGTCTTTTTTAACGGCTTTAATTAAATTTTCGAACAATCCCGGTTGTTCTTTTCGTGATTTTTCGCCCAATTTTTCCAACTCAGTCAACGAAATTGAGTTTTCTGCCGAAACTCCCGCCGCCTCGAAAAAGACTAGTTTTTCGAGTGTTTTACAGTTCGGAATGATTTCGGCGAGCCTTTCAAAGGTCGCTTTATCCTGCAGGAAAAAGACTTTTGAGCCGGAATCGTTGATGATATATTCCACCGAATTTGGGGCCAGCGTTGTGTAAATCGGAACGTCAATCACCCCGGCAAACTGCGAACCGGCATCGGTTATCGTCCAATCCGGGGAGTTCGCCGCCAGAATCGCCACCCGGTCGCCTTGGCCAATGCCCAATGAAGCCAATCCCAACGCAATATTCTGAGCCCGTTCAATTATCTTAGCCGAAGAAATCGGAACCCATTGACCCTCCTTTTTGAAATTCAAAGTGTTCGGATGCACATGTTTTTTCGCAGATTGTAAAAAAAGCTCGGCTAAGGTGTTTGGTTCGTCCAAAAGAAGCGGAGTCCGCGACTGAGTTTTACGAAATACCGAAACATCAATATTCTCGCCTTTCATCTTTTTACTTTTTAATTCAATATTTTGACTCATCTTTGCAAAATCCCTCCAAAAAAGACTTCGACTACGGTATCGGCCATCGGTTCCAGAGCATATGATTTTTTTGAGAGAATCCAATTTGTCACCATTTCATCCAGAGCTCCGTAAAATATTTTGGCGCAAACCGTCGCGTTTAAATCCTGGCGAAAAACACCTTGCTGCTGCCCCTCGATAAATGTTTGGCGAATGATTTCGAGATAATTGGCAAACCCGGTTGCCGAAAACTCTTCCATAAATTTGGTCGAACCCCGCAGTTCAACCTGAAAAACTATGGCTAAATCTCTATCCGCGCTCAGTTTGGCTAAATGCAGACGGGCAATTCGGCGGAGCTTGTCGTCCACCCTTTCGATTTCGGCCAGTTCCGTTTTGCCCTCACTGATAAATTCCTCCATCGTGCGGTCAAAGACCGAATGCAAAACCTCTTCTTTACTTTTGAAATAAAGGTAAACCGTGCCATCCGCAATCCCCGCCTCACCGGCAATGTCCGAAACTTTTGAATTGAAATAACCGTTCCGGGCAAAAACCTTGATCGCCGCCCGCAAAATTGCTTCGCGCTTGTCGGTTACTGCCACGCGTGCCGAACTATTTGAACGTGTTTGTCGAGCCATAAAAACCTACTGAATGAATCGTCATTCATTCTATGGGAAAAGGATGGAATAAATCAATAAAAAACTGACGAATTACAAAAAAATTACAAAAATCAATTTTTTTTCGGCATATTTTCCATAAAACTTTCAGTTGTCAATGAAGCCTGAAATTTCGGGCGGAAAATTAAATTGAGAGGAAAACGAAAATGTTGAAAGAAAATTTATTGAGCGCAAAATTTATTGGTTTTTTAGTTGTCATTATTTTAGGTCTTAATTCGGTATTAACGGCCCAGGAGCCGGAAGATTATGTGGTGCCGACCAAACAGAAAACATATTCGAGATTAATCAATCCGTTGATTAAGAACACGAAACCGGTGGAAGTGACCGTCGTTAATGGACAGGTTTATTTGGAGGGGGATATTTGGCTCGGAAGTGAGCAATTTTTGGATGGCAAACAGTTTTCAGGTTTCTCCGTGACAACCGATAATAATCCGATTCACGGACGCTGGAGTAATGGAGTCGTGCCGTTTGTTATTGTGGATGGTTTTACGCCGGAAGAACGCGAGATCATCGTCAATGCCATGAATCATATCGCAGCCAATACAAATGTTTGCTTCAAACCGCGCACAAATCAAACGCATTACATCAAATTCAAAAAATATACGGTTGAAGAATTAGGTTGGAGCGGCGGACAGTCTTACTTGGGGAAATGCGTTTTTTGTTCTGATGGGCAGGAAATCAGACTTTCAAGCGTTGGGACCCGAACCGTCAGACATGAGATCGGACACGCCCTCGGCTTAAATCACGAGCAAACCCGCGAAGACCGCGATGACTTTGTTGAAATTCTGTGGGATAACATCGAATCTGACCAAAAAGGCAATTTTTATCAAAATAATGCTCTGCAGACGGATGTGGGAAACTATGATTTCAATTCAATCATGCATTACGGACCACGTAGTTTTGGCAAAAAAGTAAATGGTAAGCGAAAACAAACAATTCGCCGCAAGGGTGATCCCGGCAATACCGATTTTGGGACGACCAAAGTATTGAGCAGCGGTGATATCGCAGGTATCAACAGCATGTATCAAACAGAACAAAACTGTCCGCTTTTGACTAATTTGTTGCCGGGTGAATTAGAAGTCGGACAATCGAAAACCAAGACGGTTAGAGCCAAGGAAGCATATAATTACAGCGGAATCTATGTGCGTCAGGGGCAAAAGTTCGAGTTTTCGGTGGCCAGCCCCGAATGGAATAACGGCAATAAAGAAACTACTGCCAACGGTTACGAAGGTTCGTGGCTTGATGCCGGCCGCCGACATTCGGATTTGAAAGTGATGGCGTTGGTGGGCGAAATTTTCAGCCAGAACAATAATCCGCTGACCTATACGGGAACTTATTTCCGCATCGGAACCGCCCGCACCTGGACGGCAACCAAGAGCGGGTTTTTGGTGACTTTTGCCAATGATTGTCTGGCTTGTTACGGCGATAATTCCAGAATAGTTGAAATGACGGTCAAACGAATTGAATAAATTTCCGGCCAACAAAAATAGATTCGGGATGTGCAATCTAAAATCGCAAATCCCGAATCTAAAATCGAAATGGCGGAGGATGAGAGACTCGAACTCACAAGGGATCACTCCCGGCGGTTTTCAAGACCGCTGCCTTACCAATTAGACTAATCCTCCAAAACGTTTGCCGTTCAGGCAATTTAAAAATATACCGCAAAGTTTCGAATTAGACAAATTGGGAAATTTAATCAACTTTGGCCGAGTTCGTCGGAGTCACAGTATTTTTAGCGGTTGACGGTAAAAGTTTATTAACCTCTTCGTCAATTTTCTTGATTTTATTCCAACCACTCGATTTATATTCGAGCTCACCTGACGGACTAATGATAAAATATGCCGGAAACCCCATATTCGGATTGCCATGGTTGTCGCGGTCAGCGTATTTTAAGAGGATGCCGAGACTGTTTGGAACAACCGTGAATTTGAAGGGTCTTTTTTGCAGATAAGGATTGAGGCGGGTTTCGTTTTCCATGGTTAATCCCAAAAAAACTACGTCTTTCCCTGAAAATTTTTCCACTAATTTATTGAGTTTCGGAATTTCTTCGTGGCAAATCGCACATTTGGTTGACCAAAAATTTAGAACGACAATTTTCCCGCGCATTTCATCCAGGTAAAAATCTTCGCCGGCTAAGGTGGTGCCGTTAAAAGTTTCTGCTAACGCTCCGATTTTTTGCTGCCCGAAAGCGCTCAGAGCTAAACTCAAACAGAAAATAATACTGATTATTAACTTCATATTTCCCCCGAAAGTATTTTACAACTGTGTTGGTAAATGTTCAACACTATTTAAACTAAACTTATAATGAGGTAAATATCCCACAAAAACGGCGAAAAAAAACAATTTTTTTTGTGGTAAGATAAATCTAGTTATGTTGCTTGAATCACTGGAAGTCCACAACTTTCGCAATCTGCAGGGGGGATTTAAGTGTGGACAATCATTAAATATCATTTTTGGCGAAAATGGGCAAGGTAAAACCAATTGGTTAGAGGCTATCTATGTTCTTTCGACCACTAAATCTTTTAAAACCACCCGTCTGCTGGAAACCATTAAATTTGAGACGGACGAATTTGCATATATTCGTGGAAGCGTCCAGCAATCGGCGGAAATTCGCCGGACGATTCAGGTAACTTTGCAAAATAACGCTAAAACACTTTCCATCAACGGCAAAAAAGAAACCGTCAATCGCTATCTCGGACAACTTCACGCCATTATTTTCAACGCCGACGAACTCGAAGTCATCCGCGGGACGCCCGACCATCGTCGTAAATTTTTGGATGCCGGAATCGTCGGGATTTATCCGCCGTTTGTCCAAACTTTGGCTGATTATAATCGCGTCATCAAACAAAAAAATGCCCTTTTACAATCAGCTCAGGAAAGTGATTTCAGTTTAGAAAAAACCGCAGAAATGCTCGAAATCTGGAATGATCAGCTGGTTTCATTAGCAACCCGGATTCATAAAGCCCGGGTTCGCTATGTCGAGCGTTTACAGGAAGTTCTGCAAAAAAAACTGTTCCAGCGGGAAGAGATCTCAATCCGCTATGTGTCCAGTTTAGAAGGCAAGGGCGATTTGACCGATTACCCGGGACTTTTGGCCGCACGGCTCAAACTTCGAGTTCAGGCCGAACTCGCCTCAGGCTATGCTCTGTTAGGGACACATCGGGACGATTTAGCCATTCAATTTGACGGGCGCGACCTGCGCTCGTTTGGCAGTTCGGGACAGCAACGCTCGGCCCTTTTGCTTTTGCAGCTAGCCAATGTCACCGTTTATCATTCGCAGCACAACGAATATCCGCTTTTTTTACTGGACGATATTGACGCCGAACTTGATTATCGGCGAATCGGTCAGCTGCTCGAATTTTTATCCGATAAAACCCAAACTTTTGTCACTACTTCCAAGGAAAGTTTTGTCGAAAAATTTGGATTGGCGGGACAAGTTTTCAAAGTCCAAAACGGAGAGGCTAAAACTCTCGAAAATTAGGTATTTATTGCTTTTCCTGACTGTCTTAATGGGCAAAAAATGATAAAATAGAGGCAATTTAGAAGAAACATTTTTAGTTAAAGAGGTTATAAAATTGGCAAAAACAAAAACAGATTACGATGAAGATTCGATTACTGCGTTAGAAGGGCGTGAAGCGGTTCGATTGAGACCCGCCATGTATATTGGTTCGACCAGCGAGATTGGGCTCCACCATCTCGTTTATGAAGTTGTAGATAATTCGGTGGACGAAGCCCTCGCCGGTCATTGCGACACGATTGATGTTGTAATTCATCTGGATGACTCAATTACGGTGGTTGATAATGGACGGGGAATTCCAACCGGGATTATTGAGCAGTTTGGTGTCTCGGCGGCCGAAGTCGTTTTAACGGTGCTTCACGCCGGCGGAAAATTTGATTCAAATTCATATAAAGTTTCGGGCGGACTTCACGGCGTTGGCGTCTCCTGCGTAAATTTTCTGAGCGAATGGCTGAAAGTTGAGATCTGGCGCGACGGCAAAACTCACGAAATGGAATTTACCACCGGAATTTCGGTGGCTCCCTTAAAAGAAACCGGCAAAACTACCAAACTCGGCACCAAAATTACCTTTAAGCCTGACAGCAGTATTTTTGAAGTGACCGAGTATAGTTTTGACAAACTGTCTGAACGTCTGCGCGAAAAAGCCTTTCTGAATAAAGGCATTCGGATCAATATTCGTGATGAACGCGAGGAAGAAGAGAAAAAACACGAATTTTATTACAAAGGCGGAATCGCCGAATTTGTCAACCATTTGAACAAAAATAAACACACGGTTCACGATGAACCTGTTTATTTTGAACAGATTAACGATGTCCTTTCAATCGAAATTGCGATGCAGTACAACGATTCTTACGATGAAAAAGTGTACTCATTTGCCAATAATATCAACACGGTTGACGGCGGAACTCACCTGGCAGGTTTTCGCGGCGCGATCACGCGAACCATCAATGCCTATGCGAACAGTTCGGGTTTATCAAAAAATTTCAAAACCTCGCTTTCGGGCGATGACGTCCGCGAAGGCCTGGTGGCAATTATTTCGGTGAAATTACCGCAGCCGCAGTTTGAAGGACAAACCAAAGGAAAACTTAATTCGGACGTCAAAGGCGCCGTCGAATCATTTTTGAACGAGAAACTCGGCGAATACTTTGAACAAAACCCGGTGGTGGCCAAGAAAATTGTCGGCAAAGCCGTTGACGCGGCGCGGGCCAGAGAAGCGGCCAGAAAGGCGCGCGAAATCGTCCGTAAAAGTATTCTCGGCGGGTCAACGCTGCCCGGCAAACTGGCTGATTGTCAGGAAAAAGACCCGGCGTTGTCAGAAATCTATATCGTCGAAGGAGATTCGGCAGGCGGCTGCTGGTCGGCACAAACCCTTATTTCGCTTATAGATGGAAGAAAATTAAATTTTTTAGAATTGATAGAAGAACAAGAATCGGGTAAGCAAAATTTTTGCTACACAATTAGTGAAAATGGAAATGTCTCTATAGAAAAAATTATAAATGTCCGTCGCACAAAGCAAAACGCAGAAGTAATTAAAATAACTTTAGACAATGGTGAGGAATTAGTTTGCACACCTGACCATCCATTTATGTTAAGAGATGGGAGTTACAAAGCAGCGGAAACTTTAACGAACAAAGATTCATTAATGCCTTTATACCGAAAATTGTCTGTAAAAGGTGAAGATAGAACGGCACTGGATGGCTATGAAATGGTCTGGAATCCAAATAAGAATAATTGGTTTTTCACACACATTATTGCCGACATTTATAATTTGAAAAACGAAGTTTATGAAAAATCGATAGGAAGTCATAGGCATCACGTTGATTTTAATAAACTTAATAATAATCCAACAAACATTTTACGGATGAAACCCAAAGACCACATTGCTTTGCATCATCGTAATATTGAAAAAACTTTGCGCCGTCCTGATGTTATTGAAAGATCTGCAAAGACTAAACAGACACCAGAGTTTAGAGCAAAAATGAGCGAAAGAATGAAGCAAGGTGAAACTCGCCAAATTCTTTCAGAGCAAGCAAAAGAACAATGGCAAAACGAAGATTATAAAAAGTTTATGACTGAGAAGTGGATGGACTTTTATAATACCAATGAAGAATATCGCCAAAGAAACAATGAAAAACTGAACGAAATTCAAAAGGAATTTTGGTCGAAAGAAGAAAACCGATTGGCTCAGTCTGAAAAAACTCGTAAATTCTACGAAAATAATCCACAAGCCAAAAAACAACTTTCAAAAATCGCCAAAGAACAATGGAAAGATGAAAGTTTAATTGAATGGAGACGCAAAGAAACTTCAAAACAATGGACTGATGAGTTTCGCACCAAACGAAAAGAGGCTTTGAACAAAACCTTTTACAACAAAACTCTTTTCGCTTTGAAACAAATCGAAATCGAAAACGGCAAAATTGACGTTGAAAAATATCAACAACACCGTTTGGAACTTAACGACAAATCATTGCTTCGTTTTGATAAATTCTGCGAAAGGTATTTCGCTGGCGATGTTTCAAAGGTGAATGAAACAGTTGCAAATTATAACCACCGAATTGTCAAAATCGAAAAACTAACCGAAAAAATTGACGTTTATGATTTAGAAGTTCCAAACACACACAATTTCGCACTAGCTTCCGGGATTTTTGTTCATAATTCAGCCAAACAAGGACGCGACCGCAAAAACCAGGCAGTTCTGCCCTTGAAAGGTAAGATTTTGAACGTTGAAAAGTCGCGATTCGACAGAATGCTCGGACATAGCGAAATCAAGGCTCTGATCACCGCACTCGGAACCGGGATCGGTCGCGAAGACTTTGATGTGACAAAACTTCGCTACCACAAGATCTGTTTGATGAGTGTGGCCAAAGATGAACCGACTTTGGTTAAAAACTTGGATGGAAAGGTCGAATTTACAACGGTTGGCGAATTTATTGACGATTGTTGCGAGGGCCGACGTCAAGCCGAAGATTTTCAGGTGATGGCGTTTGATAAGGAAACAAATGAACTTGATTTTCGGCCGCTGAAAGCCGCGATTCGGCATAAATACGAAGGTGATTTGCACAAAATTACGACTCGTTATAACCGTTCTGTCAAAGTTACGGTCGGGCACAGCGTTTTTGTTTATGAAAACGGCGAAGTCAAACTTCGTGCCGGCGATAAAGTTAAGCTCGGCGATTATCTGGTTGCCGGCCAAAGGCTTCCGCGTCCGAACTTTAATCCGTTCGAGATTGATCTAATCGAAACTTTGTTAAATTCGGGCGAAACAAAATCGCTTTATATCGAAGGTGAAAGCGTTCGCAAAATTTCCGGTCGCCGGGTTTTGGCCAACGTCAAACGTCCCGAACTTTGGGCTGAACCGCGAGTTTTGTTAAATCAAAATGATTGGAATAAACTGATTTCGCATCGTGAAACATTAGGTTTATCGCAAAAAACCGTAGCAAATTCGATTGGTGTTAAACAACCGATTACGATCAGCCATTGGGAACGCGGCGTAAATCGTCCGATTAAATCGCATTTTGAAAACTACTTGCGTCAAATTGGCTGGCAAACCGAATTAGAGGTTGAATTTTTGCCATCGAAAATCGAGGAAAATATCAATTTTGACCAAACATCAAAAAATGCACGTTGGCGAAAAACCAGCAATTACAAAGCTTTCAGCGAGTTTTCGGTTGAAGAAATTGCCGAACTTGACGCCAATGTGAAAATTGTTCCGCAAGCACACGCCGAAAAAGCCTTCAACCGATTTTTGCCGATAACCAAAGAATTGATGTGGTTTTTAGGTTGGTTTTTAGCCGAAGGCACTGTAAGTTCGCATCAAGTCAGCTTGAACATCGGTGAAAAAGATTTAGGGTTTGCCGATGAATTAACTGCCACGATTGAAAAAGTTTTTGGCGAAACTCCGCGTTTTTATCACGATTCGGAAAGCAAAGGAATCAAACTTTATTTCCACAGCGTTTTGGCCGCGCGGCTTTTGAAATCGTGGAAAGCAACCGGCAAAGCCCACGAAAAACAGTTGCCGAACATTGTTTTCAGTCTTTCCGAAGAAATGCAGACTGCCTTTTTAGAAGGGTATTTTCTGGGCGACGGGACATTGAGCGAAAATCGTATTTCATTTACAACCAATTCAAATGATTTGAAAAACGGTTTGCTTTATTTATTTGGACAGCTCGGAATTTTGGCTTCGCACAGCGAACTTGAACCAAAAGAAAACGAGTTTATACAAACCAGACATAACTATTTTAACATTTCGATCGCCGAAAAATCGCAACTCGAAAAAACTCGTGAAATTTGGGGCAGACACGCGAACGCCGAGAAAACAGAAGACTATCTGGCTAAACCGAATCGTAAAAAAGCTGACTTTATCAGTATCAGCGAAGATCTAATCGGCTTGAAAGTGCTTAAAAATGAAGCAACTGAAGTTTTTGACGAATACGTTTACGATTTTTCAGTCGAAAAGGACGAAAACTTTGTCTGCGGTGTTGGCGGTTTGCTTTGTAAAAACACCGATGCTGACGTTGATGGAAGCCACATCAGAACTTTGCTTTTGACATTTTTCTATCGGCAGATGCCGGAATTAGTTGAGAACGGCTTTATTTATGTGGCGCAGCCACCGCTTTACAAGGTCAAACGCGGCAAAAAGGAAGAATACATCAAAGACGAAAAATCAATGTTTCGCTATTTGATGAAGCAGGGCACGGATGACGAAAAAATTGTCTCCAACGGCAAGCTGATGGAAGGCCGTGATTTAGCAAAAAACCTGGAACGCATTGTTGAGTATCAACGCTATTTTGGTAAATTTGCGCGGCGGATCGGAAATGATACAAAATTGTTAAATGGTTTAATTACAGGTTTTACTGACGTTTTAGCCGAACATAGCGTCAAGCTTCGCAAAATTTTTGCGGATGAAGAATTGCTCTTAAAAGTTGAGGCAAAAGTTGCCGAAGCCGGTTATAAAACCGAACTTCTGACCGATGAGGAACACGGACTTTCGGAAATCGAAGTCAGCTATCCAAACGGCACGACGCTGATCTTTGATTGGAATATGGCCAGTTACGTCGAATTTCAAAAAGCAGTTGAAATCAACGCTTTGCTGAAACGCGATATGCCATTGCCGATAATTTTCGGCGAAAACGGCAAGTCCGAAGAGATCAATTCACGCGAAGAAGTATTGGAAAAAGTGTTAGCCTCGGCGAAAAAGGATTTGACCATACAGCGTTACAAAGGATTTGGCGAAATGAATCCCGAACAGCTTTGGGAAACCACGATGGATCCCGAAAAACGGACACTTTTGCAGGTAAATATTCTGGATGCCATCGAAACCGACCAAATCTTTACCGTCCTGATGGGCGATCAGGTTGAACCGCGCCGTAAGTTTATCGAAGACAACGCTTTAGACGTGAAAAATCTGGACGTATAGTTTTGAGATTGAATCAGTTGAAACAAAGTCCATTTGCGGACGGAAGCATCTATCAGGCGGTAGAAATTCTGTCGTCCACAAATGGACTTCAAATCTATACTTATCAATAGCTATCTGTCTATTGTTCTTATTCGCGTTCATTCGCGGGAAAACTCTTAATTCTTAAATTCCACTTCTCGCCAAAATGACTTCCCGCCAAGCCCCTTCGCGCAGCCGAACGAGATGGAAACTGCGTCACCCGCAATCGCAATGAGGTGCGTCAGTTTAACGATCGCATTCATTAATTTCGTGCTTTTCGTCGGCGAATTTTCCTTCTTTTTTAATTCTTCTGCAATGTTAAGACTGCTCAATAATGAGCAAAAGTATCTAATTACAACAAGTTAGAACAACCGTTTGGTAGCAGGATGGCGGTGGAACGGGTGTCTCTCCGACCAAAAATGCTCCGCACTATCTTATGGACGGAGCATTGCCCTGGATCGCGGTTCAACCTGTTCAGAGGTTGACTAAACCGAGTTTCCCCGGGCATGAGATTCCGGTTACTTACCGATTCTGACAAAATGCATATCACGCATTAGCGAGCCGCCGATGTGGAGTTTTTCGAGCTTGCCGGACTCATCGCGCGTGACCCAACCCGTATATCCCGATGTACCGAAGTGATCCTTCGTCAGCGCCTGAAGCGGTAGTTTCGTCAGCGGGCGTTGCACGAGGAACGCCTTGTCGCCTTCGATCGCGAGAGTGAACGTTGCCTGTGCCTCCTGGCTGTACCAAACTCCCGCAAATTCAACAAGATCGCTTGCGGCGGGCTTCCATTCGGCAACGCGAGTGAGCCGCGTCACTGAGCCGTCGGGATTATTGATTTCTGCCGTTGCGGGATTTCCGTCGGTAAACCTCATTTTTCGTTGGCCCGACAGAAACGATCCGTCGGCCATCGGTTTCAATGCCGTGGTTCCCACCTTCAGCTCGCCCTTTTCGAACGAGATCGGGTTGACACCTCTGGTCAGATCGTTTTGCCAGAGACCCGCGTATTTCTTGAGCTGCTCTTCGGGCACCGCGACTCCTTCGACTTGCTTGAGTTCGGGGAACGGCCCAAGGATTTCGTCAGTAATGCTTCTCGCAAGATCTCCGGCGCTGGGCGATGTTCCGTTGCAAAGCACGGCGACCGAAAGTTTTTTTCCGGGATGACGGGCTAGAAAAGTCTGATATCCGGCCGTTGATCCGCCGTGCGAAACGTCTTTGATTCCCTTGTAATCGCTGACTCCCAATCCGAGCGCATAGCTGATCTTGCGCCCATCGCTGAGGACGCCCTGTGTTTCGAGCGCTTCGACCAGCGGTGCCCCCATTGACCGTGAATCGAGCATTGCGTTCCATTTGAGCCAGTCGCCAACGGTCGTCAGCATTTTGGTGACCTTTTCCCAACGCCCGGCGACTTCTTCCGGTTCGCCTAAATGTTTCGTTTCTTGTGTGTCGTTTGAATTGCTCATTGATTTTTGTTTCCCGTCATCATAAACCTAATCGCGTTCTGAGTCCAGATATGTGGTTGTCGCCGGGAGCGCAGGCTGCCCGCCTGCCCGCGTTCGCGCGAAGCGTCGAATGCGGTGCTGTCGAACGAAATTTCAACTTCATTTTAAACGCAACAGTTCCGCCTCACTGCTTCGCTGGAGGCAGGCAGACAAACTGTCTGCGCTCCGAATCAACTCTGAACTTTCTTCTAATTACTAAAGCGACATTTTTATGCAAAAACGCTAAAAGTTTTTGTGTTATTATTTCAAAAATGCAAAACGCCCCCCCATACCACGCAACTTTACGCCCGTTGCGAGTTCCAATTCCAAGCCCGTTATTAAAACAATACTTCGGACAGAATTAAGAAAAGATAACTGTTGAAAGAATTTTTGCAAAATAATAAGTTTATCCCCAAATTTGTTGAATTGAGATTATTTGATTGCTATTTTATTAAGTGGCAATTTCAAATGATTGCAACGAATTATGTCAGAAATCAAAACTTCAACCAAAAAACTGCTCCAAATGAACGATTTAATGAGCTATTTGGCTTCGGGCGAAACTCTGGAAATTACGCTCACAAAAAATCAAGTTGTCTTACGCAATCCGAAAGATAATCAAGTCGTCAAATTTAAGACCAATTCAGAGTCAGATAAATCTCTCAAATCCGAATTTGAAAAATTAGTAAAAGTTTGGACTGAATCCATCAAATATCTATCGTCCGAAAAGCAACAAAAAGACCATCCGGCATTTTTGCGAATAGTCGGAATGGGGGAAAAAGTCTTGCCATTTATTTTTGCAGAATTCTCAAAACGCCCTTTTACGGCTTGGCTTTCAGCTTTGGAAGCAATAGTCGGTAAAAACATTGCCGCCGAAGCAAAATCTTTCCGCGAAGCAGTTAATTATTGGGTAGAATGGGGAAAAATGAACGGATATTTGAAACCTTGATCTATGTCTGACGAAGAAAAACTAATAAAATTGGAAATTCAAAAACATTTTCCCAACCTCAAATTGGCCAATTTTGAAATCACAAGTCCGATTGATTTTTTCTACAACTGCCACGCCTGGGCGGCTAGATTTGATGACCTTGTCATGCAGCCTTCCACTAATCCGATTTATGGTTGGCTGACGGGCGAAAATTCTGATTTGTTGGAAAATTTTGTCAAACAATTCAAATTATTGGGCTTTATTGAACCAACGGAAAATCGTCAAGTCGAAACAAATTTTGAAAAAATTGCATTTTATATTGACGCTTCAAACGAGGTCAGACACACCGCCAGACAATTAGAAAACGGTTTCTGGACAAGCAAATTAGGCACAGACCACGACATTAGCCATCGAAATCTGGAATGCCTCGAAGGTGAGATTTATGGCAAAGTTGGAATAATTTTGAAGAAACCAATTTAACTTCAATTTTTTTTCAATCTGATACTTTATCTCCCTCACGAGAAAACTCAAACCAACGACCAATCCAAAATCCAAAATCTAAAATCCAAAATCGAATCACTCTTCCAACCACGATTTCCCGCCGAAAATCTTCGCGCCCGCGATCGAGGTGTAAAAACCGTAAAATGACAATCCCAACAGAATCATGACAAAGAGGATGAAATTGCCGGAATACCACACAGAAAGGTCGGTGTTAAATGGGACATCGTCAAAAGTGCTGAATAGGAAGAAAACCATCAATGCCACAACCCCGAACCGAGCCGCTATCAAAACCATAATGGTGAAGCCTATAATCGAAGCAACCAAGGAAACGAGATCTCTATCCTGAGAGGAGACAAACGCTAGAATATTAAAAGTTGTGAACACTGACCAAAATACCGCCACACCTAACCATTTACGACGAAGGATCAAGCCGAAGAGCAAAATGAAAAACGAGACGGCAAAACTCGCTGCCAGCCCGTTGGTAATGCTAGTTGCAAAAATGACCGGAAAACCTTCAATGCCGGACAGCATCTTGGCGGGCATCACATCGACGTTATTCATACCTTGCCATCTTGGGATATAAAATCTCGGGATTTGAGCCACAATCGCGATCAACGAGGATCCCGCGATGCCGATCAGAACGTCACGTCCGACAAGCGGATCGCGCCAGTCACCCGCCAGCAAACGATTCCACGAGATAACCCTTTCCGGTGCGATCTTTCGCAAATACGGTTCAAACGCCAGATAAAATAGACAGCCCAATACCACCCAGATTAGGGCGAATGCCAGAGCGTTAGTGAAGAGACGGAATTCGTCAAACGATGCAACGTGGTGAGTTTGAAAGACCCAGATTATCATTTGCGCGGCGAACAATAAAAGAGCAAGACGAACGGCATTTTTAAGATCGCTCCGTCCGGCACGGTAATTTCTGAGGGCGAGCCACCCGCCACCGAACAACATTCCCAGAAACATTAAAACAATAAAAACATTTTCCCCAAGATTCCCACTTGAAACCAGCGCTTGACCCGGGGTCGGAGTCCACGGCTCAACGATCTCAAAACTGACGAGCTTGCCTTGATAGACTGCCGCTTCAACGCGAATAGCAATCTCAGGTCGGTCGGGATAATTGCCCGAAAAAGCTCTCTGTTCATCAAAGGCTTGCGGCGGTGTCAATTGCGGTTCAACCGCTTGAAAGTTAGCGAGCTCAAATCCGGCTTCCTTAAAAACACCCGCCCAATCAAATTCACTGCGCGGCTGATTTGCCTCTTTAACTCGTGGCGGAACGCCTTCAAAAAAGATCAACCGTCCTGTCGTATCAATTCGGGTTCGCGTCATTCCGGAGATGATGTTTGGAGGGTCGCTCCAAGTAGGAACTTCAAGGGTGAGAGGGACGATCGGTTGAGGACTGGTGCGATACTCAAATGAGTAGACCGCAGGCTGTCCGGTCGTCAGTTTTTGCCACCGCTCAAGCGTCTGATCATTTTTCATGAGGTATTTAACGTAACTCTGAGAATTCTCAAACCTATGATACGAATCAATCAAACGGTAGCCGAATTTCTCGACTAACTCGCGGCTGCGTTGGCGCAAAACATCGGGTGATTTGTCGAGGGGGATAAAATGATGAGCCGCTGTAGTTTTCGAGTTCGCAAGCATGAAACCATAACCAAGAAGCGCGGTCAGGAGCAAAGCCAGAGCAACTATCGGGCGTAGTGAGCCTATTTTCGGCGAGGCGGCAACCATCTCCGGGCTGGGAGTTTCGCCCGCTGCAATCGCCGCTTCCAACGGATTTCCGCCGGGCAGCATCATCGCCACTTGCAGAGCATTTTTCGGACGATTCGCCGGATTCTTTTCCAAACATTGCAGAATCGTTTTTTCGACCAGCGGATTGATGTCTCTCAGAATCTCCGATGGATTGGTCGGCGCGAGTGTCTGCTGTTGCTGCAAAAGTTCGTGAACGGAATCGGATTGAAAGGCTTGCTTGCCCGTAAAAATTTCATAGAGCAGCAACCCCAACGAGTAAAGATCGCTTTTCGCCGTCACATCCTTGCCCGTAATCTGTTCGGGCGACATATAGGCGGGCGTGCCGATGCGAAGATTATCTTTGGCAATGTCTTCTTCCAAATCCGCGATCCCGAAATCCGTGATTCGCGCCTTTCCTTTTGAATCAATGATGATGTTGGCGGGCTTCAGATCACGATGCAAAATCCCCGCCTGATGAATCGCGTGGAGTCCGTAGCAAAGCTGTCTGGAAATTTCCAACGCCTTGTCCGAAGGCAATCTGCCGATGCGCCGGAGCAGCGAAGACAAATCGTCACCGTCAATAAACTCCATCGAAAGAAAATGACGACCATCAATTTCGCCGATGTCAAAAACCCGACAGACATTGACGTGCGCCACTTGCCGCGCCGTTCTCACCTCACCGCGAAAACGTGCCAATGCCGCCTCATCTCTGGCCAGCGCTTCGGGCAAAAATTTAAGCGCAACAACCTGGTTCAACTGCAAATCTTCGGCTTTATAAACCTCGCCCATTCCACCCTTGCCTATTAACCCAAAAATTCGATACCGATTGGCAAGAACAGTTCCGGCGACAAAGTTTCCATTCTTGATGTCGCCTGTCGTGTTTTTGCCGATGAGCGTTTTCTTTTCCTCAAACATACTAACGGCTTCGGCGACGGCGGGATTCTGCATAAAGCTTTCGGAATCCTCGAAAGATTTGAGCAGTTTCTCAACTTCATTTCTCATCTCGGAATCATCACCGCACGACTTTTTCAAGAATTTCTCGCGTTCTTTGCCTGTCAAAGCAGACGCGGCTTCAAAGATTTTGGTGATCTTTTCCCAACGCCCGGCGACTTCTTCCGTATCGCCCAAATGTTTGGTTTCCTGTGTCTCATTTGGATTGTTCATACAATTTTGTTTCCCGTCATCATAAACCTAATCGCGTTCTGAGTCCAGATATGTGGTTGTCGCCGGGAACGCAGGCAGCCTGCCTGCCCGCGTTCGCGCGAAGCGTCGAATGCGGTGCTGTCGAACGAAATTTCAACTTCATTTTAAACGCAACAGTTCCGCCTCACTGCTTCGCTGGAGGCGGGCAGACAAACTGTCTGCGCTCCGAATCAACTCTGAACTTTCTTCTAATTACTAAAGCGACATTTTTATGCAAAAACGCTAAAAGTTTTTGTGTTATTATTTCAAAAATGCAAAACGCCCCCAATATCACCCAACTTTTAAGGGAATGGAGCAATGGCAAAGCGGAAGTTTTAGAAAAACTCATGCCCTTGGTCTATGACGAATTGCGTCGTCAAGCCGCCCGTTTTTTGCAAAAAGAGCGTTCCAATCATACGCTGCAAGCCACTGCCCTGATTCACGAAGCCTACCTCAAACTGATCGGAAAAGAAGAGGTCGAATGGCAAAACCGCAGGCATTTCTTTGCCTTTGCCGCGACTGCAATGCGCCGGATTCTGGTTGATCACGCCCGGATGCGCCATCGGGAAAAACGCGGCGGAAGTGCCGAAAATCTACCATTGGACGAAGTATTTCAGATATCCTTAAAAGAAAAAAATATTGACTTGATCGCCTTAGACGAAGCCTTAAACCGTCTGGCAAAAATGAACGAAAGACAGGCGCGAGTGGTTGAATTGAGATATTTCAGCGGTTTGAGCAACGAAGAAACTGCTGAAGTTTTGGGCGTTTCAAATGCTACTGTCAGAAACGATTGGAATATTGCCAAGGCGTGGTTGAGAATTGAAATTACGAAATGATCTTTGTAATCTTTGCAAATAAAAAAGATCTGTTTTGTCCCGGAAGCAGTTTTACAAAACTGAGGATCGAAAAAAAATATTGCGTTAAGGATTCTTGGAGTGTATATTAGCGGCATAACTCGGTAATTAATTATTTTTATCCTTTCGGTGAGGATTCAGATTCCACTAAGATCTAATGCTTTCACGCGGACAACAACTTGGAAAATATAAAATACTTTCTGCCATCGGTTCCGGAGGCATGGGGGAAGTATTTTTGGCCGAAGATATTGAACTCGAACGCTACGCCGCCTTGAAAATACTTCCGTCAGACGCGGCGCATAATTCAGATCGGATTAAACGGTTTATCCGTGAAGCTAAGGCCGCCTCAGCCCTCAACCATCCGAATATTCTGACCATTTATGAAATTGGTCTGGTGGACGGAATCAGATTTATCGCGTCCGAATACGTTAAAGGCAAAACGCTCAGAGAGAAAATAAACAGTAGCGGATTTAGTTTATCGGAAATGCTTGAAATTGCGGTTCAGATCACGTCGGCCCTCCAAACTGCACATTCGACCAAGATAATTCATCGAGACATTAAACCCGAAAACATCATGCTTCGGGACGACCATCTGGTCAAAGTTTTGGATTTTGGTCTGGCGAAACTGACTGAGAAGCGTCAGGGCGTATCGGCGAGGAGTGAGGAGCGAGGAGCGAAAGGGAGAGTCGGCGAAGAAGATGGCACTCTGATCGCCCCGCCGCCCCATCGCCCCATCGCCCCCTCACTCAACACGCAACCCGGAATGGTGATCGGCACTGTGGCGTATATGTCGCCCGAGCAGGCACGGGGAAAAAAGGTTGATCAGCGAACGGATATATTTAGTCTCGGGATCGTTTTTTACGAAATGCTCACCAGAAAACCGCCGTTCTCCGGCGAGACAAACAGTGACGTCATCGCCGCCATTTTGTTAAAAGAACCGCGCCGTCTGTCTTTGTCGAATCCCGAAGTCCCCGCCCGACTTGAAGAGATAATTCTCAAAGCCCTGGCCAAAAATAGCAATGATCGGTATCAGACCTCGGCGGAGCTCTTGAAAGACCTTGACGAACTTAAAAAGGAAATTGATTTTAAGTCAAAATTAAAAACTCCCGATGCGGCGCACGAATTTCTTGAAGCAAAAACCGAAATAATCGAAGCTCATACCGGCAACACCGGCGCTCTCGCCACCGATTCAATCGCGGGATCATCGTCAAATAAAATATCCCGGTTCAGACTGACCGAAAAACTGAAAGTAGCTAAAAAATATTATGTGCCGCTTTCGTTGACACTTGGATTACTCTTAGTTTCGCTGGTTGGATATTTCCTGTTCACAACATTCGGAAAAAAATTGCCTAAATCGGAAGCGGTAAAATTGTTTAATAATGGAACCGAGGCATTGCGGGACGGGACGTTCAACAAAGCGAGTAAAATGCTCGAAGACGCCGTTATCTCTCATCCTGACTTTTCGAGAGCGCGGGCCGGACTCGCCGAGGCCTGGATGGAATTGGACTATTTCGGCCGGGCTCAGACCGAAATGCTCAAGGTCAATGAACTGGAGCGAAACAATCAAACATTCTTCTCAGCATTTTCTCAATCAGAAGATTCCCTTTACATCGAAGCGATCAGTGCCACGGTCAGGCGTGACTTCCCGCAAGCCGTCAAAATCTACGAACGAATCGCCAAAAATAACCCTTCTGAAGCCTATGCGCAGGTTGATCTGGGACGTGCTTTTGAAAAGAACGAAAATATCGAAAAAGCGATCGAGTGCTATGAAAAAGCGGCAGAGATGAACCCGCAATATGGTTCGGCATTCCTCAGGCTCGGAATTCTACGCGGCCGAAAGACCGATTATCAAAGATCCGCTGAGGCATTTAAGAAGGCTGAGATGATTTATGATCGACAAAGCAATGATGAAGGTGTCGCCGAGGTCCAGTATCAGCGTGGCAGTTCCCTCAATGCTCAAGAGAATTTGACTGCCGCCCGGGCCCAATTCGAAGCTGTGATCAACAATCCGAGAGCCAATAAACACCAGCAGATCAGGGCCATGTTCCAGATCAGCAGCGCTTGCTCGGGCGAAGGAAAAACGGACTGCGCCGAAGATTTTGCCTCAAAGGCCATTAATCTGGCGAAAGATGAACGCATGGAAAATGTGGCGACAAATGGTTTGATTGATTTGGGAAATTCATTTCTGGCTCGCGGCGAAAACGAAAAAGCCGAACAGAATTTTCAACAAGCTCTCAACTTCGCGCGCAAGGACGAGGGACTTCGCAATGAGTCAAGGGCTCTTTTGGCTTTAGGTAGCCTCCGCATCCAGCAAAAGAGACCCGCCGAAGCGAAAGATCTGGTCAATCAGGCGATTCCGTTCTTTCAAAAGGGAAGTTACAACAGGGAAATCTCAACTGCCTATCTCATTCTGGGGCGAGCGAGCGAAATGAACGAAAACTATGACGAAGCACTTCAATCGTTTGAACAAGTTGAGAATGCCGAAAATAGCTCGGCGGCCGATAAAGCCTACGCCAAAATGGTTAGCGGGCTTGTCCTGATGAAGCGCGAGAAATATTCCGACGCTTTGCAGCGTTTTGAACAAAGCAATGAATTGTATCAGTCGCTCAATAATGCTTTTTACAGCACATATGTCCAGTTTTATTTGAGCGATGTTCTCTTTCAGCTCGGGCGATTCGATGAAGCCAAAGAAAAGCTTTCGAAAGCGCAGGGACTCCTTGAAAAAGGACACAGCCTGATTCCGACATTAGACAGACAAATACAGATTCTAAATGCAAAGATCGCGATGGCCGGGCAGAACTTTGTTCTCGCGATAACCGAGTCCGAGAAGGCGAATATTACCAAGGACTCACCCCAATCTTTTGAGGTTAAGATAATGTTGGGGCTGGCTCAGACCCGTTTCAATCCGAAAAATACGGCAGCGGTTCAAAATTGTCTGACTGCGTTGGAGATTGCTGAAAAGACCAGGGATCTGCGAATGACCAATCTCGCGAAGCTCGCTCTCGCCGAAGCCTATCTAAATTCGGGTAATTTTACTGAGGCAACCCAAAATGCCGTGGCGGCCAAAGACTACTTTGAGACTAGCGGACAGTTCGAATCAGGTTGGCGTGCCTCAGTGATGATGGCCAAAGTCGCTCAAAAAACGGGCAGCCCCGAAAATGCCCGGGTTTTCGCCGCCAAAGCGATTGAAATGCTATCGCAATTTGAAAGAATTCTGGGGACCGAAA